>JAISNZ010000088.1 GCA_031275955.1 Desulfovibrio sp.
CCAGGCCAAGGTGCAGGTTGAAGTCATGCAGGACGGGATTAAGGGTTACGACGCCGCTTCCCGCCAAGAGCTTGCCACCAGGGGCGACATTCAGGATGTTCGCGCCGAGATTCAAAGCGCCAAGCATGAAATCCTCAAATGGGCAATTGGCGTGGCTATCGGACAAGCCACTCTGATTATAGATGCTCCAAGTAATATTATCAAAGTTGATTACGGATTCAGGGATCAAACGCTTCCGGCGATATTGACATAGCGGCCTTCAAGCCCACCCCGGGGAAGAGCTTGACATGCCAATATCTCTACTCTCCGGCCAGGGCCTGCCGGAAATCCTCCAGAAGGTCGTCGGGAGATTCAAGCCCCACGGAAAGGCGGATAAGGCCGTCGGTCACGCCCTGGGCTCTGCGTTCGGCCTCGGGCATGGCGGCGTGGGACATGGTGGCGGGATAGCTGAGGATGCTCTCCACTCCGCCCAGGCTGACGCCCACCAGGGGGAGGCGGACTCTGCGCAGGAAATTCCTGGCGCTTTCCTTGTCCGCGAGTTCAAAGCTGATCACGGCGCCGGCGCCGGAAGCCTGGGAAAAATGGATATCCCGGCCGGGATGTCGCGGCAGGCCGGGATAGTAGACCTTGCGGATCTGCGGCCAGGTGCTGAGGGTTTCGGCCAGAGTCTGGGCGCTTTTCTGGGAAGCCTCCATGCGCACGGCCAAGGTCCGCAGGCCGCGCAGGACCAGCCAGCTGTCCGAAACGCCCAGAACCGCGCCCATGGCGTTCTGGATGAAATAGATCCGTTCGGCCAGCTCAGGGGTGCGGGCCACGGCCAGACCGCCCAGGACATCGCTGTGTCCGTTCAGAAACTTGGTGGCGCTGTGCAGGACAAGGTCAAAGCCTAATTCCAGGGGCCGCTGCAGCCAGGGGCTGGCAAAGGTGTTGTCCGCCATGGTCATGAGATCGCGCTCCCTGGCGATGGCGACCATGGCCCGAAGATCGATGATCTTCAGCAGTGGGTTGGAGGGCGTCTCCAGAAAAAGAACCCGGGTGGCCGGAGTGACGGCCCGGCGGACGGCGTCCGGATCGGTAAAATCCACGAAGTCGTGGCCAAGCCCCCAGCGGGCGAAAATGGTGTTCAAAAGCCGGTAGGTCCCGCCGTAAACGGCCCTCGGCAGAAGGATGTGATCCCCCGGCCGGAGCAGGATAAAGGCAGCCGCAACGGCGGCGATGCCCGAAGCGAAGGCCGAGGCCCCGGCCCCTCCCTCCAGGCCGGCCACGGCCTTCTCCAGAGCCTCGCGGGTGGGATTTCCGCTCCGCGCATAGTCATAGCCCTGATGGTCCAGAACGTCCTCCTGATGGTAGGTGGACGAAAGGTATTGGGGCACGCCGCTGGCCCCGGTGTGGGGATCCCGATCCATGCCGCCGTGAATGATGACCGTTTCTTTCCGCATGGGAACATCCTCCGCCTGTAGAGCTTGCGACAGGCTGGGGCAGCGCCGCGCTTCCCCTTGTCAGCCGGAGGCCGGGCGCGTTTTTTTCTTGACGCGGGACCAGCGCGGACATACTATATCAAAAAATTGTGATGCAACAAAATCAAGAAATTGTGATGCAAGCAACCGCGTCCCCCCTGGCGGCCGCCACCCTCTCCTTCAAAGCCCTGGCCGATGAAACCCGGCTGCGTCTGTTGCACATCCTGAACCGGCATGAGCTAAATGTCAACGAGCTGGTGTTGATCCTGGAGATGGGCCAGTCGCGCGTCTCGCGGCACCTGAAAATTCTTTCCGCCGCCGGGCTGCTCATCTGGCGCCGGGAAGGACTGCATGTCTTCTACAGCACTCCGCGCGAGGGGGGTCAGCGCGCCCTCATTGAAGCCGCTCTGCCCTTTGCGCGCGAAGATCCCCGGTTCACGGCCGACGCGGCCATGGCCGACGGCATGATCGAGGAGCGGGCGCACAAGACCCGCCAATTCTTCAACTCCATCGCGGAGGATTGGGACAAGCTCTCCCGCGAGGTACTGGGGAGCTTCGATCTGGCCGGCGCCGTGACCGGGCGCATGCCGTCCTGCCGGGTGGCGGCGGACCTGGGCTGCGGCACGGGAAACGTGCTGGCGGCCATGCTGGACAAGGCTATGACCCTCATCGGGGTTGACGGTTCGCCGCGGATGCTGGAACTGGCCCGCCGCCGCTTTGCCAACGCCGGGGAACGGGTTTCCCTGCGCATCGGGGATTTGACCCACCTTCCCCTGCGCGATGCTGAGGCGGATTTTGCCGCCATGAACATGGTTCTGCATCATGTCTCCTCCCCTCTGGAGGTCCTGCGGGAGATTCAGCGCATTCTCGCCCCCGGAGGCAGGCTGGTGCTCACGGATTTTCAACGCCATAGCGACGAGCGGATGCGCGCCGATTACGGCGATCGCTGGCTCGGTTTCGACGCCGGGACCTTGCATGCCCACTTGGCCAAAGCCGGTTTCCGCGTCGCCTCTTCCGAAACGGCCCCTGTGGAACGCTCCCTTTCCCTGCACATCATCACGGCGGAAAAACCCGCCTCAACAGGAGATACCTATGCCTAAGACAGCCGCTGCCCCCAAAACCCGCGCCGCGGGAAAATCCCCCGCCGGAAGGACCGAAAAACCGGCTCCGGCCGAAAAAACCGCAAGCGCGAAGCCCCCCGCCCTCACGATCCCGGCGGTGCGGCCGCTGGATCTCGCGCTGCCTTTCCTGGTGGCGGACATCGCGCAGGCCTCCCTGGGACACAAGGAAATGCAGCTTTCCGAACGGGAAATGCCCGGCCTGATGGAGCTTCAGCGCAAATACGGCCGGGAAAAACCCCTCAGGGGGCTGAAAATCACCGGCTCCCTGCACATGACCATCCAGACGGCCATGCTGATCAAGACCCTGCATGTCCTGGGCGCGAACATCCGCTGGGCTTCCTGCAACATCTTCTCCACTCAGGACCATGCCGCCGCCGCCGTGGCCGAAGCCGGCCTCGCCAGGGTTTTCGCCTGGAAGGGGGAAAGCCTGGAAGACTACTGGTGGTGCACGGAAATGGCCCTGACCTGGCCCGACGGGTCCGGCCCCGACCTCGTCGTGGATGACGGCGGAGACGCCACCCTCTTCATCCACAAGGGGGCGCAGGTGGAGCGCAACCCCGCCCTGCTGGAAAAAAAGCCGGACAACAGGGAAGCGGCCATCATCATGGACCGGCTGGCCGCCTCCTGGGCGGCCGACCCCCGGCGCTGGACCGCCGTGGCCTCCGCCATCAGGGGAGTGTCCGAGGAAACCACCACCGGCGTGCACCGGCTGTACCAGATGCAGAAGGACAAAACCCTGCTTTTCCCGGCCATCAACGTCAATGACGCCGTCACCAAATCCAAGTTCGACAACCTCTACGGCTGCCGGGAATCCCTGGCGGACGGCCTCAAGCGCGCCACGGACATCATGGTGGCCGGCAAGGTCGTCGTCGTCTGCGGCTATGGCGACGTGGGCAAGGGCTGCGCCCAGTCCATGCGCGGCTTCGGGGCCAGGGTCCTGGTTACGGAAATCGATCCCATCTGCGCCTTGCAGGCGGCCATGGAAGGCTTTGAAGTCACGACCCTGGAGGACGCCCTGCCTGTTGCCGACATTTACGTCAGCGCCACGGGCAACTACCGGGTGATCACCGGCCGGCACATGCTCCAGATGAAAGACGAGGCCATCGTCTGCAACATCGGGCACTTTGACAACGAAATTGACATGGCCTGGCTGGAAAGCACTCCGGGCTGCGTCAAAACCCCCGTCAAGCCCCAGGTGGACAAATGGCTCCTGCCCTCGGGCCGTTCTCTGGTGATCCTGGCCGAAGGCCGGCTCATCAACCTGGGCTGCGCCACGGGACACCCCAGTTTTGTCATGTCCAACAGCTTCACCAACCAGGTCCTGGCCCAACTGGAATTGGCCTCCAACAATAGCCTTGAGCCCCTGGTCTACACCCTGCCCAAGCACCTGGACGAGGAGGTGGCCCGCCTGCACCTGCCCCGCCTCGGCGCCAAGCTCACCATTCTGACCCAGGAACAGGCCGACTATATCGGCGTCAAGGTGGAAGGCCCCTATAAGCCGGATCATTACCGCTATTGACAAGAGGCCGAAGGGGCCCGCCCCCTCAAACTCCCCCGGCAGGGGCGTCATTGCGCCCTCATGCGGGGGTCCGGGGGGCATCATGCCCCCCGGCGGGGTTCGGGGCGGAGCCTTGATGCCTCAGATCAGAGGAGACCCGCATGGTCGACACAGGGACCGAACGCCTCAGCTGGGGCCTGTTCTGGCGGCTCTTCTGCCTCCAGGCCGGCGCTCTCTTCTGTCTGGCCGGCGTCATCTGCTTTATCGCCTATAACTGGGCGGACATGCCGCCCTTTGCCAAATTCGGCCTGCTCATGGGGCTCATGCTCATCGCGGCCGCCCCGGCCCTGGCAAGGGGCGCGGACTCCACCGCCGGAGGACTGGGCCTCCTGGCCTGCGGCCTCCTGGCCGGCCCTCTGCTGGCGGTCTTCGGCCAGACCTACCAGACCGGAGCCGACGCCTCGGAACTGTTCCTGGCCTGGAGCCTTTTCCTCCTGCCCCTGGCCCTGGCCGGGAAAAAAACAGGACTCTGGCTCGCCCTCTGGCTGACGGCCTCCCTCTGGCGCGGCCTCTCCGACCTGGAATCTTTCGCCCTGGAGATAGAGGGCCTGCAACCCGTTTTCCTCCTCCTTAAGGGGGGCTGGCTCATTCCCTTCCAACTGGCCTGCCTGCTGGCCTGGGAAACGGCCTTCCGTCTGCTGCCCTCCAAGGCCTTTCTCCACTCCCGCCTGCCGCCCCGCCTTGTCGCCCTGCTCCTCCTGGCCCTGCTCTCCTTCAGCCTGAGCGCCTTTATTCTGCTCGACACCATTGATGGCTTTGCTGACTTCATGCCTCCCCCCATCCTCCTGGGGGGCATGTATCTTTTCTGCCTCTGCGCCGGAGGCTGGTGGTACGCGCGGCAGCGGCCGGACATCCCCATCCTGGGCCTCGGCCTTTTCAGCCTGCTTCCCCCGGCCCTCTGCCTCCTCCTGAGCCGGCCCTTCTTCCTGGACTCCACGCTGAGCATCCTGGGCGGCGTGACCCTCGGCGCCCTCCTGGTCATCGGTTTCTCCGCGGCGGCCGCGCGCCTGCTGCAAACCTGCCGGAGCGCGTCCCGCCCCCTCCTGGAAGACCTGGCCCGGGATCGCCGGGAAGCCTCCCGGGCCGAAGAGGAACGCGCCCGGCAGCGGCCGGGCGGCCGGAAAAGCGGCCTTCTCCCTGCCCTGACCGACGCCGCGGCCGGAAGCTTCCTGCTCAGCGGTCGCATGCCCGGTGAATCCGCCGGGGAGGAACCTTCCTCCGGCTGGCCCGTCCGCCTCCTCCTCGGCCTGAGCGCCTGGATCGCCCTCTTCCTGATCCTGGCCGCTCTTGCTCTATTCTGCCTGGAGATCCTGAGATCGGATCCAATCTCCTCCTTTTTCATCCTGTCCCTGTTCTGCGCGGGCCTGGCCGCCGTTCTGGCCCGCTCGCCGGGACTCGTCCAGGGCCAGTCCGCCCTGGTCCTGGCCCTGGCGGGAACCGTGGGGGCGTCTCTGACCCTGCCCTGGCTGTGGGAGATAGAGACCCCCCATTTCTTTCTCTTGCCGGCCCTTTTTTTCTGCGCGGCCGGCTTCCGCCTGCTGCCCGTTCCGGCCTACCGCCTGGCGGCGGCGGCGGCGGCGCCCGTCCTGATCCTCCTCCAGGCGGGCATCTCCCTGGAGTATGGCTTCCCCGGACGGGACGCCTTGCGCGATCCGCTCCCGCTCGCCGCCGCCGGCGCGGCCGTCTCCGCCGCCGCCGCCCTCCTGGCGAGCCGTCTGTTTCTCCTGCCCTCCGCGCCGGACAGAGCCGCCTGGATTCCTCCCCTGCGCAGCGGGCTCCTGGCGGGACTGTTCGCGCTGGATATTCTCCGCGCCGTCCTCCTCTACGCGGATCCCGGACCCTTCCTCCAGTCCTTCCGCGGCCTGGGCGCCGGACTGGGCCTGGGCGCCGGACTGGGCCTGGGCTGGGCCGTTTTCCGCCACCTGCGCTCCCTGGAAGCCGGAGCGGCCGCCCGCGTCGCGGGCCTGGCCGCCGTTGCCCTGATCACCGCCCTGAGCTGGCGGCTGCCCTGGCTGAGTACCGGCCTGCTGGGCCTGACCCTGGCCCGCCTGGACAAAAACCTCCCCCTTCTGGGCCTGGCCCTCGTCTTTCTGGTCGCGGCCGTCAATGTGGAATACTACCAGCTGGCCGTCAGCCTGCTGCTGAAGTCCGGCCTGCTGGCCCTGACCGGCCTGGGCCTGCTGGCCCTGGGGATGCTGATCAGCCGGCTCCTTGTTGCCGGCATCCGCTCCGGACGGCTGCCCGTCCTCCCGGCCTCCCCGCGCGGCGCTCCCGAAGCCGCCGCCCCGCCCCGGAAGCGGGACAAAGGCTTCGCCCTCCTCCGCGCGGCAACGCCCGCCGCCGCCCTGGCCGTCTTCTTCCTCTGTTTCGGCCTTGCCGCCGCCGCCAAGGAACGGATCCTGAGCGACGGCGCGGTCATGATCCTGGCCCTCCGGCCTCTGGACCCGCGCTCCCTGATCCAGGGGGATTACATGACCCTGCGCCTGGCATTGGAAGAGGACATTGAAAGGGCTCTGGAGGTGAAATTCCTTGAAAAAAAGGCTCCGTACGGGGGGTTCCGCGGACTTCCCCGCCGGGGCACGGCCCTCGTGACTCTGGACAGGGATGGCCGGGCGTCCTTTGTCCGCCTGGAAACAGCGGCCGCGCCCCCAAGGGGGGAGGAACGCCGTCTGGGCTTCAAGATCCGGGGAGGGAGGGTCGTCATCGGATCCGGCTCCTTTTTCTTTCAGGAGGGCCGGGGATCCGCCCTTGAGTTCGCCCGCTGCGCCGAACTGCGCGTGGATGACTCGGGCGCCGCCCTGGTCACGCGGCTGCTGGACGCCGACGGGCAGCCCTTCCGCTTTGAGGGGAAAGAAAGAGAATAGGGGGGTGCAGGGGCGTCACGCCCCTGCTGGGGGAGTTTG
>JAISNZ010000106.1 GCA_031275955.1 Desulfovibrio sp.
CGGAAGAGGTCTTTGAGGGCCCGGCCTCCATCGTCTTTGATCAGGCGGAAAACCGCCTGCATATGCAAAAAGCCATTCTGGAGCGGGTCTTTTCCCCCGCCTGAACGCGCACCTCCAACGACAAGGAAACCGAGATGCCCAAAGCCGTCAAAAAAGTGGTTCTGGCCTATTCCGGAGGTCTGGACACATCCGTCATTCTCAAGTGGCTTCAGGAGGAATACCGTTGCGAGGTGGTTACCCTGACCTGCGATCTCGGCCAGGAGGAGGAGCTTGCCGGCATTGATCGCAAGGCCCTGGCGACAGGAGCGGTCAAGGCCCATATTGAGGATGTGCGGGAAGAGTTCGCCCGCGATTTTATCTTCCCTCTGCTGCGTTCCGGCGCCGTCTACGAAAACCGCTATCTCCTCGGCACCTCCATTGCCCGGCCGCTCATCGGCAAAAAGCTGGTGGCGGTCGCCCGCGCGGAAAAGGCCGACGCCATTGCCCACGGGGCCACCGGCAAGGGCAATGATCAGGTGCGTTTCGAGCTCACCGTGAACGCCCTGGCCCCGGACCTTGCCGTCATCGCTCCCTGGCGCCTCTGGAGGCTCAAATCCCGCGCCGATCTGACCGCCTTTGCCGAAAGGCACGGCATCCCTCTGACTTCCGCCTCCAGGCGCTACAGCATGGATCGCAACATGCTCCATCTCAGCTTTGAAGGCGCCGAACTGGAGGACCCCTGGAACGAGCCCGGTCCCGGCACCTACGTCATGACCGTCCCTCCGGAAAAGGCGCCCGATCTGCCCGAATTTCTCGAAATTGAATACCTCGCCGGGGACCCCGTGGCCGTGAACGGGCAGCGGCTCTCCCCCGCCGCCCTGATGAAAACCCTGAACGGGACGGGCGGCCGCCACGGGGTGGGGCGCGTGGACATGGTGGAAAACCGCTTCGTGGGCATGAAGGCCCGGGGCGTCTATGAAACCCCCGCCGGAACCATCCTGCACGCCGCCCACCGCGACCTGGAGGGCATCTGCCTGGACCGCGAGGTCATGCATCTGCGCGCTGCCCTGATTCCCCGCTACGCGGCCGCCGTCTATAACGGCTTCTGGTTTTCTCCGGAGCGCGAGACCCTGCAGGCATTTATGGATAAAAGCCAGGAACGCGTCAGCGGCACCGTCCGCCTGAAACTGTACAAAGGCTCTGTCCTGCCCGTGGGCCGCCAATCCCCCCACTCCCTCTTCCGCCTGGATCTCGCCACCTTTGAGCGCGACGACGTTTACGACCAGGCCGACGCCGGCGGATTTATCCGCCTGAACGGGCTGCGGATTCAAGGCTACAAGAAAGAGAACGGTTGAAAGGGCGGGTGTCGGCGCATGAGCGATTTCCGGGGTTCTTCCATCTGGGGCGGCCGGTTTGCGGAAGGGCCTAAGACCCTGACGCGCGAATACACGCAATCCGTCTCCTTTGATCGGGCCCTGTACGCCCAGGATATCGCGGGTTCCCGGGCCCACGCCCGCATGCTGGCGCAACAGGGGCTTTTGCGCAAGGAGGAGGCGGAAACGCTGTGTCGGGGGCTTGATCAGGTCAGGGACGAGATTGAGGCGGGAACCTTTGTCTGGAATCCAGACCTGGAAGACGTGCACATGAATATCGAGGCCCGCCTCACCGAACTGGTGGGGGAGGTGGGCAAAAAACTGCATACGGGCCGGAGCCGCAACGATCAGGTCGCCCTGGATTTCCGGCTTTTCGTTTCCGACCGGACCCGCCACTGGCGGCGTCTTTTGCGCGAACTGACAGCCGTTCTTCTGCGGCGGGCGGAAGAAGGCGCGGATATCCTGCTGCCGGGGTACACCCATCTGCAGCCGGCCCAGCCCGTGAGTCTGGCCCAGCACCTTCTGGCCTATGCCGCCATGTTCCGGCGGGATGTGGAACGCCTGGAGAACAGCGATCTGCGCATCCGGATCAGCCCCCTGGGGGCGGCCGCCCTGGCCGGGACTTCCCATCCCCTGGACCCTTTCGCCGTGGCCAGGGAATTGGACATGCACGGCGTCTTTCAGAACAGCATGGACGCCGTTTCCGACCGGGATTTTGTCCTGGAGGCCCTGTTCGCGGCTTCCCTGGCCATGATGCACCTCTCGCGCCTCTGCGAGGACATCATTTTCTGGGCCAACCCAGCCCTGGGCTTCGTCCGTCTGCCTGACGGCTATTCCACCGGCTCCAGCATTATGCCCCAGAAGAGGAATCCCGATGTGGCCGAACTCATGCGCGGGAAAACCGGCCGCGTTTACGGCGCCCTCATGGGACTGCTGACGACCATGAAGGGTCTGCCCATGACCTACAACCTGGATCTGCAGGAAGACAAGGAGCCTTTTTTCGACGCGGATACCACCCTTTCCCTCTCCCTGCGCCTTATGGCCGGGTTTTTGTCGGAGCTGGCCTTTCTTCCGGAGGCCATGCGCTCCGCCCTTGAGCGGGGCTACCTCACCGCCACTGAACTCGCCGATTATCTGGCCGCGCGCGGCCTTCCCTTCCGTCAGGCCCACCGTCACGCCGGCGCGGCCGTGGCCCTTGCCGAGTCAAAAGGGCTTCCCCTGGAAGGCTTGAGCCTTGAAGACCTGCGCGCCGTCTGCCCGCTGATCGAGGCCG
>JAISNZ010000117.1 GCA_031275955.1 Desulfovibrio sp.
TATGTCAAATGCAAGGTCAGGGTACATGAGTACATCAAGGGAAATCTGGCGGTGTTCCACGGTCCTCGCAAACTTGAAACTGTGCTTCTGGAGAAAAAAGGCCATAGGGAAGATGACCAGTCGGATGCGTTTATCGCTTTTGTCCCAAGCTCGGATTTGAAAAAAACGGAAGGGGAAGTTTCAGCTTCCCCTTCACCCGATCTCGGGAACCATCGCGGCGCTCAGGTCACTCGCCAGTGTTGCCCTATCCTCCGGACGGCACAAAACCTATCGGCAAGATCGTAAACAACTTAACCCGGAAGGAAGCTCATCGGTCAAATGATGTGCTACATAAACCGGTCAACTTAATTTGCTATCGACAATGATAAGCGGACCGAGAGCGATGCCCAGCCACATGAGCGTTTCATGCAGTCCTATGGCCCTCCCTCTTTCTTCTCTTGCCGCGACAGAGACAATCCATGTGTCGCATGCTATCCAGCGCAAAATCAAACCAATGCCAATGAAAAAATTTAATATACATACCAATAATATATTTGTACACTGTGAAATTCCTATTATTCCTGCGATACTGATTGCCGCACTGATGCAGTTTGAGCGGACAAGACCAAATTTGTACAAAATGTGCGGTGTAATTTTGTAGAAACAGAGTATGGCTATCCAGGACGCTCTGAGGATCAATCCGGTTATCGCTTGGCTGATGCCACGATGTTGCAGGGATAGGGATAGCAAAGGGCTCATCGTCCCTATCTGGACAATTTGCGCCAGAGCCGACAAGGCATTTATCCTGGCCAGGGCTGCCCAATGCGCGTCTTGCATATATTCCGCCTCCCTTGCTCCGGGATTTCCGGTACAGCGCCGCCTTCTTCAGCAGGAGCGGTTCCGTCAGGGTATCAGCGCATCCGGCGGAGAATGACGGAGGCCACCTTGCGCACATGGCGTGAATCAGGTGTGCGTTTGAGGGGCGCTGGGAGCATGGCGGCCAGAACGGCGGCCTGCCGCCTGCTCAGATCGGCGGCCGGAATGCCGAAATAGCGGCGGGCGGCGGCCTCGGCGCCGAATACCCCTTCGCCCCATTCCACCACGTTCAGATATATTTCGAGGATGCGATCCTTGTCCAGGGATCGCTCCAAACGCCAGGTGAGAAGGGCTTCCTGGACCTTGCGGGTAATGCTCTTGCGCGGCGAAAGGTAGAGGTTTTTCACCAGTTGCTGGCTGATGGTGCTGCCCCCCACGTCCAGCCGGCCCCGCTCCAGGTTTGTATCCAGGGCAAGGCGCATGGCCTCCCAGTCAAAGCCCTGATGTTCCCAAAAGGCGCTGTCTTCGGCGATAATCACGGCCTGACGCAAATGCGGCGAAATACGCCCCAGTTCTACCCAGATCCAGCGCAGGTCAATGCTTTTCCCTTCCGCCAGCCATTGTGCGCGCCGATAGTCCATAAGGGCCGTGCCGGGGGGATTGTGCCGCGCCAGTCCGTCCAGGGGAGGCCAGACCAGGTAGCGCCCGATATTCAGAATATAGAGCAGGAGCAGGAGGGCCAGCCCGGCAAGCGCGAGCCTGCGGATACGGCGGAAGGGCATCCTTGGCAAGGTCGTCATGGAATTTCATCCGGTCGCTTTCGTTTGGGAAAGCGCGGAGTTGTTTTTTTGCGGGGGCTTTGCCCCGGCAAATTCCCCGGCAGGGCGGCGCCGCCTGAACGGCGTGCCCCCGGCGGGGGTCGGGGCGGAGCCTCCATCAGCACAAAAGGCGCCACTGCAAGACAACGTCCGCCGCCAGATCCTCATGGGCGCGCAGGCTTAAGACCTGGTCAATGTCCGCCGGGCTTATTCCGGCGGCCGGGCGCTTCCAGGTCAGATCCTCCCTGGTCAGGCGGGAACCCCCGCGCACGGGCCGGGCCGTGACCAGGCTGCGCCGGGCGTGGTTGCGGGCTGGTTCCTCGGAGGGCAGGGCGGTGAGGACATTCTGGCCGACAATCTCCTGCAGGCGGGCGACAGCCGCCATGAAGGCGGCCAGATCCTCCTTGTCCATGGCGTGATAGTGATCGTTGCCCGGCAGGGTCTTGTCGTGGGTGAAGTGCTTTTCCACAATGCGCGCTCCCAGGAGAACGGCCGCTTGCAGGATTTTCCCGTCCGCGGGCAGGGTATGATCGGAGTAGCCGATGACATACTCCGGAAAAAAGGAGCGCAGGGCGCTGATCATGCCCAGAGATGCGTGTTCGTCCGCGGTGGGGTAGTTGAGTACGCAGTGCAGAAGGGCCAGAGGCAGGTCAAATTTTCGGATCCAGGAAACCGCCTGCATGATTTCGGAGGGATAAGAGGCTCCGGTGGACAGGATGACGGGTTTCCCGAAGGAGCAGATGTATTGAATAAAAGGCTTGTTGGTGATGTCGGAGGAGGAGATCTTGAAGGTGTCCACCAGATCGTTCAGGAAACGGGCGGATTCCAGATCAAAGGGCGTGGACAGAAATTCCACCCCGGCGGCGTCGCAATACTCCCGGAGGATTTCAAATTCCTTTTTCCAGAAGCTGTCATAGCGCGTAAAGAGCGCATATTGGCTGGCGGCGGGTTCCTTTTCCCTGTCCCAATAGGCGGGAGAGTCCTTGCAGGCCAGGGTTTCCGCCTTGTAGGACTGGAATTTGACGGCATGGGCCCCGGCCCGGCAGGCCTCGTCAATGAGCCGGCGGGCCAGATCCATGCTTCCCTCGTGGTTGACGCCCGCCTCGGCAATGACAAAGGGGGTGGGCAGGCCGCGAATGGAAACAACCGGAGCGCTGCCCGGGGCATCGGGATCACGGAAGACATCTGTGCTGCGCATGGCGACTCCAATTTCTCCGGCGGAACCGGGGAGAATCAGTTGATATACAGACGCACCACCTCTTCCGGAGCGGATGCGGGGGTCAGGGGCATCAGGGCCAGACGGCGGTAATCCGCGGGGGTGTCGATGTCCAGCCTGATGTCCGGCCTGCGCAGGCGGGCATCCGCGGGATCAAAGGTATGGATGGCGAATTCGGCCGCATGATCCCAGATGTAGGACAAACAGTGCTCGCGATGTTCCGGTCGGACGGCCCGCCGCGCCAGGGAGGCCAAAAGGGGGCGGGCCACCATCTCCGCGCCTAGTCCGTCCGGCCAGCGGTTGTTGCGGGGAATATGATTGTAGACATAGAGTTTCGTTTCGTCCTCGGTTTCCGCCTTTTGCCGGTACTGCCGGATCAGATCGTCAACAGCTCCGCCCCAGATCAGGGGGTTGTCGGCGCAGACCCGCACCACATGGGTGGCCCCGGCCCATTCCCCGGCCAGGCGAAACCGTTCCAGGACGTCCGCCTCCGGGCCGCGGAAGACCGCGAAGCCCCGCCCGGCCACATGATCCGCCAGCCGGTCATCCCTGGCCTGGTCGGTGGTGGCCACCACCAGGCCGTCCAGCAGGGTTGCGGCAGCCGTGCGCTGCGTCACCCAGTCGATGAGGGGCAGGCCGTGCAGGCGCAAAAGCATTTTTCCCGGCAGACGGACGGACCCCAGGCGGGCCTGGATGAGGGCGATGACCTTCACGAAGCGTTCCCGTTCCGGTCGAGCAGATCCAGAATGCGGCGCACCACCTGGACCTTGTTGCCGGTGAAATCAAAGCGGCGCAGGCGCTGAAAGAGTTCCCGGCGGAAGGGAACATCCAGCAGGCGGGCGAAGGCCCTTTCCAGAGCCTCGGGCTCAAATTCTTCTCCAACCCCGAGGTAGAGAAAGCCGTTGCGGGGGCGGGCGAAGGCGTGCATGTCCTCCCGGGCGTGATGGGCCAGGACGATGCCCGGAACGCGCATATGGGCCAGTTCATATACCGTGCGCCCGGCCGCGCACACGGCTAGATCCGCCTCTTCCATCATGCGCGACATGACGTTGGTGGCGTGGGAAAAGGTGACAAAGGGACCGGAGTCCGGGGGCAGTTCCAGAAAGCCCGCGGCCTGAAGCTCTTCCGCCTCCCGGTTCAGCGTCTCAATGGAACGCGTCAGATCCTCAAGGCCGGCATATCCCGGCCCCACCACCACGCGCAGCTGGATTCCCAGGGCAAGGCATTCCGGATAGAGGACCTCCAGCGTCTTGCGGGTAAGACCTGAAGGGTCCGTGCCGCCGAAGGTAATCAGGACCCGGTTGACGCGTTCGCGAAAGACGTTGCGCCTGGCCTGCAAAAATTCGTCGCGCAGACAAAAATACTTGTGCCCGTAAAGGAACCGTCCGGCGCCGCGCGCATCCACAGTATACAGGGCGTTGATCACCAGATCCGCCAGGGCGGCGCCCGGTCCCTCGTCCTCAAAATTCACCGTCAGGCAGCCAGCTTCCTTCAGGGCGCGGACATAGTCCGCCTCCGTATCCAGAAAATCGTTGATGACCATGTGAGGCCGCAGGGCAAGGACGCTCCGGGTCAGATCCTCATCGCCCTGCAGCCGGGTCCGGTAGTCTCTGGAGGCGATGCCGCTCACGGCCTGTTCGCTTTCCCGGGTACACAGGAAGGTGATCTGGTGGTCGGCGATTTCATGGGCCAGCATCAGAGCCCGGAAGACGTGCCCCATGCCGATGGCCGGATAGCCGGAGACGACAAAGACAATCCGCTTGCGCCGCAGGAGCTTTTCACAGATCCACCAATCCTGGTAGCTGTTGATCTCCAGCCCCTGATCCTGGAGAATATAGGGCGTGACCGAGACCTCCTCCCCCGCCGCCTTTTCTCGAAATACCTCGGACCGTAGCATGATCAGGGCCTTGATCTCCACCTGGACGGTCTCTTCCCCGGCCTCAGAGAGCAGGCTTTCAAGGGAAAGGCCTTCCTCTCTCCAGAGGCGTTGGCGCAAGCCCTTGACGCTTACCAGACAATCATTGCCGTCGCGCGTGAACTGGCGGTACGCGTTTTCGATATCCTCCGCTCCCAGCAGAGGGGCGTCGGCCCTGTAGATGATCAGATGGCCGTACTCTTCCGCCTGCCGTTGCAGGACTGGTTTCAGGGCGGCGGCAATGCCCGGGGGGCGGATGGCGGGGTCATGGACGCATCCCAGCTCATTGCGCAGGCAGATGAGGCGGATTTCGTCGCTGTCCGTGAGCACCAGGATGTCAGCGTCCGGAACGACCTCCCTGGCGGTGTCCAGGGCGCGCTGGATGAGGGTTTTCCCGGCCAGTTTCTTGACCAGCTGATCCGGGATGAGCGCGCTTTTTTTCAGCGCCGGAATGATCAGGCAGCGTCGAACACCCATGGTTATGTTCCGCTACAGGAGGCGCCGACGCCGCTGTTCATCCAGGGTCCGCAGTGTTGCCGCCAGCATGCGGCGGTATTCGTCCTCTGTCATGTTGTGCTGGAAGGGGAAGGAAATCATGTGATCGAAAAAATCGTCCGCTGCCGGGCAATCAGCCCGGCCGAAGCCCAGTTTCTGATAAAAAGGGTACCTGTTCAGGGGATAATACTGCACGACACACTTGATCCCGTGCTCCTTCATCATCCGCCGGATGAAATCGTCGCGCCGCGCGACGCTTCCTTCCATCCTGGCCGCCAGAAGATGATAATTGTGCCGGGAGGTTTCCACGCGGTGAAAAACCAGTTCCGGATATTCCCGCAGGGCGTCGATAAAGGCAAGGGCCCGCCCGCGTTTCTGGGCGTTGATGCTGTCCACCCGATCCAGCTGTCTTGCCCCCAGGGCGCATTCCACCTCGCCCAGGCAGAAATTGGCGGGCCAGAGGCGTTCCCCCTCCAGTTCCGGCAAATCCACATTGCCCATGGCCGGAATCCAGTAGTCCTCCCGCTCAAAGGCAAAGGGACAATGGCCGTTGTGCCGGAGCAGGGGAACCAGATCGGCCAGGGTGTCGTCCTTTACGGTGAGCATGCCGCCTTCGCCCAGAGTCGTCAGGTTTTTATGGGAATGGAAGGAAAAGACCCCGAAATCGGCGAAGTTCCCCGCCCGGACCCCGTCAATATCCGCCCCGATGGCTTGGCAGGCGTCCTCCACCACAAGAATCCGCCGTTCGCGCGCAAGGGCCATGATGGCCGGCATGTCCGCCACATAGCCGTAAAGATGCACCGCCACAATCACCTTCGTCCGGGAGGTCAGCGCCCGTTTGAGGGTCTCCGCCGTCACTACCCGCGTCCGGGGATCAATGTCCGCCCAGACCGGCTTCCCTCCTCTTTTCAGGAAAGGATAGGCCGATGAGGTGAAGGTGTGCGAAGGGACGACCACCTCATCCCCGTCCTTGAGCCGGCAAAGCTGGGCCGCAATCTCCAGGGCGCAGGTGCCGTTGCTTACGGCAAAGGCGTGTCCGGCTCCATTGAAGGACCGGAATTTTTCCTCAAAGGCGCTCTGGTAGCGCCCCTGGGTCAGGGGATTGGCCACGCGCATGGCCTCCACCGCCACCGCGATTTCCTCTTCCGTGTAGTCCACGCCCCGTCCGCTGAAGTCCACTTGAATGTCCATGGAGTCCTCACATCTTCCGGAACAGTTCCATGACCTTCGGGCGGGTGAGGATGGCCCTGAAATCCTCCCCCAGGGCGTTGGCCAGGGGTTTTTCATGGATAATGGTTCCCTGATAGAGGGCTTCATACTGATCTTCCGTGAGATCCGCGCAGATGCCTTTGGGCAGCCGGACCTTCTGCCGGGCCAGGATTTCGGAGAGCAGGGCGCTCTCTTCGGGGTAGAATTCGCCGAGAACGGAAAGGGCATGGCAGTTGGCGCGGCCGTGGGGAATGTGCAGGACAATGGAAAGACCGGCGGAGAAAGGATGCACAAGGCCGACGTTCCCGGCGGCCATGCCGCCGAGGTAGGAGGCGACCATCATCTTTTCCCGCTTGTCGTCGTCCATCATGTCTCCGGGTCCGAGGAAGATTTCCCGGCACAGGGCGGCCGCGCTCGCCGCCAGGACATCGACGATGGTGTTCCGGTAAGCGCCCCGCGAGGATTCAAAGCAATGCATGAAGGTGTCCATGCCGGTGAAAAGAAATTGGGCGCGGGGCGCCGTGCGGGTCAGGGAGGGATCAAGAAGGAGTTGATCGAAGAGGGTGAAGTCGCTGTTCATGCCCAGTTTGAGCCTGCGGCGCATATTGGTCAGCACGCAGGTGCGCGAGCATTCCGCTCCGGTGCCGGAGAGCGTGGGAACTCCGATTTTATGGACAGCGGGATTTTTGACCAGATCCCAGCCCTGGTATTCTTCCGCCTTGCCGGGATTGGTCAGCAAATTGGCCACGGCCTTGGTGATGTCCAGAACCGAGCCGCCGCCGACGCCCACCAGAGAGCAGAGGGACATGCCGCCGGAGCGGGCGGCCCTGGCCGCCTCCGCCAGGGCGTCAACATCTTCCACCGTGGGTTCCCGGCTGGCGTCCACGAGGACCACGGCATCCCCGGATCGGGCAGGAAGTTCCTGCAGGAGAGGGGTATTTTGGAAAAAGGAATCGACGTAGAACAGGGCCGCCCCGGGACGGCGGGCATCCACCAGGGAACCGAGTTCGGCAAAGGCGCCCTGGCCAAACACATAGGCGGGGACAGAACGGGTATTGCGGGTTACGCTCATCCGGAGAAGCTCCTTTGGCCGGAAACTATGCCCGTCAGGGCCGCGTCAGGGCAGCAATAGGGAATGCCCCGAGGAAAGTCAATGGGCTGGAAGGGGCTGTCCGGCGGTCGTCATTTTCCCCGCAGGATGCGTTCCTCCTCCTCGGGCATGGAATAACAGTGTTCCGCGGCGGGGAAGGTCCCTTCCCGCACTTCCCGGACATAGCGGGCCACGGCCTCCCGGCCTTCGGCGGCCAGATGGGCGTACTGTTTGACGAAACGGGGCAGGTGTCCTTCCAGAAGGCCAAGCATGTCGTGCAGGACAAGCACCTGTCCGTCACAGGAGGCGCCCGCGCCGATGCCGATGGTGGGGATGCGGAGGCTTGCGCTGACGATCTCCGCCACGGCCGGAGGCATGGCTTCCAGCAGAAGGGAAAAACAGCCGGCCTCCTGCAGGGTCAGGGCGTCTTCCTCCAGGATCCTGTCGGCGGCGGCCGTTTTGCCCTGGACCTTGAAGCCGCCGAGTACCGCCGCTCTCTGCGGGGTCAGGCCGATATGCCCCATGACGGGAATCCCCGCCTCCACCAGGGCCTTGACCTGGGGGGCGACAATATTTCCGCCTTCAATCTTGACCGCCCGCACTCCGGAGGCGCGCAGCAGCCTGGCGGCGTTTTCCATGGCCTGGGCGGGGCCTCCTTCATAGGTCATGAAGGGCATGTCCGAAACCACAAGGGCGCGCCGTACGCCCGCGACCACGGCCCGCGCGTGGTGGATGACTTCTTCCAGGGTCACGCTGATGGTGTCGGGCCGGCCGAGCATAACCATGCCGAAGGAATCCCCGACGAGCACTATATCCACTCCCGCCGCATCCACCATGAGGGCTGAGGCATAGTCATAGGCCGTGACCATGGCGATTTTCCGCTGTCCTTTGGCCGCGCGGATGGTCGCCGTCGTTACCGCCGGCTCCTGCGTCTCCTGCTTTGCCTGGGGAATGCCGTACACGCTCATCAGACGCCCTCCTTTGAAAAGTGCGGGTTATGCCGGGACCGTTTTGCCCTTGATACAGATCCGTCCCCGTTTCGTAAAGCCGAAAAAAGCGAAAAGGGACCGCCCCCGCGCCCCCGTTCAGGCGTCATGGCGCTGCCGGGAGGGTCCGGGGGCATCATGCCCCGGCGGGGTTCGGGGCGGAGCCCCGATAAATCGGCATTTTCCTAAAAACGCAGGCGGGCGTAAAGATTCCCCAGCCAGGGCCGGGCGTAGATGCGGACGCGGCTGAGAAGCCAGGCGCCGCCGGCGTTCCTGCCCTTGAAACGGTG
>JAISNZ010000124.1 GCA_031275955.1 Desulfovibrio sp.
GTCGCAGTTCCTGGTCATTGCCCTCTACCCGCTCTTCAAGGGCAATTTTTCCTTGTCGTTCACGGAGCTCGGCTTTCTGTCCTTTGCCTACCAGATGTGCGCTTCCGTCCTGCAGCCGGCCATAGGCCTTTACACGGACAAGCATCCGCAGCCGCGCATTCTGCCGACGGGCATGACCTTCACCCTGCTGGGCATCGTCTGCATGGCCTTCGCCGCAAATTACGCCTGGCTGCTCGGCGGCTGCATCCTTCTGGGGGCGGGCTCGGCCGTCTTTCACCCGGAATCGTCCCGCGTGGCCTACATGGCTTCCGCCGGAAGATTCGGCAGGGCGCAGTCCGTCTTTCAGGTCGGCGGCAATGTCGGTCAGGCCGTCGGCCCCCTCATCGCCGCCTTTTTTGTCGTGACGCACGGGCAGCGATCCCTGGCGATCTTTGCCTGCATTCCTCTCGCCTGCTGCCTCACGCTCATCTTTGTCAGTCGCTGGGTGGCGGAACAAAGCCGCGAAAACTCAAGGCGCCGGCAGGCCGGAACTCCCGCCGCGCCCCATCCAGCCTGGCTGCGCGCCCTTGTCATCCTCTTTGTCCTGATGGCCTCCAAGCAGGTATATACCGTGAGTCTGGCCAATTTTTTCACTTTTTATCTCATCAACAGGTTCGGCGTCAGCCTGGAGGCTTCCCAGATCTATCTCTTTCTTTTTCTGGGCGCGGTGGCGCTGGGCGGCTATGTGGGAGGCCCCGCGGGAGACCGCTTCGGCCGTAAATGGGTCATCTGGTTTTCCATACTCGGCGCCGCCCCCTTTTCGCTGGCGCTGCCGTATACGGGCCTGGCCGGGACTGCGGCGCTGGCCGTGTTCATCGGTTTTATCATGGCTTCGTCATTTTCCGCCATTCTGGTTTTTGCCCAGGAACTTACGCCAGGGCACATCGGCGCGGTAGCAGGCCTGTTTTTCGGCCTGGCCTTCGGCCTTGGCGGCATCGGCGCCGCCATGCTCGGCAGGCTCGCGGACAAAACAAGTATTGATCTCGTATATCAACTGTGCTCTTACCTGCCCCTTGTCGGCCTGCTCACTTTTTTCCTGCCCAAACAAACAAAACGGGAACAGGAAAGAAACTAGGGAACCTCAAAAATAGACCGGCGTTTCTCTACCCCAAAACGGCGCGCAGATCGGCAATCAGGTCTTCGGGATCTTCCAGGCCGATGGACAGGCGCAACAGGCAATCCGTCACGCCCAGGCGTTCCAGGGTTTCGGGGGCGATATCGGCGTGGGTCTGGACCAGGGGATAGGTGATCAGGGACTCGGCGCCGCCCAGGCTTTCGGCGAAAAGGAAGACGCCGAGAGAGGCCAGGATGCGTTGTACCTCGGCCGGGGAGGCGACTTCACAGGAGATCATGCCTCCGAAGCCGGATGCCTGCCGGGCCAGGGTCCGGTATCCGGGGTCAGAGGGCAGTCCGGGATAGCGCAGGTTGCGGATCTTAGGGTGTTTTTCCAGGAAAGAGGCGACGCGCAGGGCGTTTTCCCCGTGGCGGGCGAGGCGCAGGGGCAGGGTTTTGAGGCTGCGCAGCAGGAGCCAGGATTCAAAGGGTCCCAGGACGGCCCCGGTGGCGTTCTGGATGAAGGCCAGCCGTTCGCCCAGGCCCGCGTCGCGGGTCACGGCCAGACCGGCGAGGCAGTCGTGGTGCCCGCTCAGGTATTTGGTGGCGCTGTACAGGGTCACGTCCGCCCCGTAGTCAAAGGGGCGGCACAGGGCCGGAGTCAGAAAGGTGTTGTCCACGAGGAAAAGGATGTTCCTGTTCCGGATCAGATCCGCCAGGGCGGAAAGGTCCGCGACCTTGAGCAGGGGGTTGGTGGGCAGTTCCAGGAAAAGTCCTTTCACCCCGGGGCTGTCCAGGGCCCGGGCGACCGCCGCGCTGTCGCTGGTATCCGTATAGAGAAAGGAAATTCCCTGCTCTCGGTAAAAGTTTTCAAAGAGGCGGAAGCTGCCGCCGTAAAGGTCTTCGGTGACCACCAGAGCGTCTCCGGGGGCGAAGAGGCGCAGAACCGCGTCCAGGGCGGCCAGGCCGGAGGAGAAGGCCAACCCCCTCGCGCCGCCCTCCAGAGCGGCCATGGTCTGCTCCAGGACCTGCCGGGTGGGGTTGGCCGTGCGGGAATAATCAAACCCTGTGCTTTGTCCCAGGGCGGGGTGCTGGAAGGCCGCGGAAAAATACAGGGGCATGGAAATGGCCCCGGTGCCTGGGTCCCGCCGCGCGCCGGCCTGGGCCATGAGGGTGTGCGGATGCATGGCTGCTCCTTGTGGGGGAAAAGAACAGGATCGCTCCGCGGCGGGCGGGGATCCGGCGGCGTCAGATGCAATAGTCCGGCTGGGCGCCGCGTTGATCCGCCTCCAGGAGATCCTGGAGGGTTCTGCTTTCATAAACCGATTCCAGGGCCGCCCTCGCCTCCCGCCAGACAGGCAGGAAGACGCAGGAACCCCGGAAGGGACAGCGGTGCAGGGGCGGTTCGCCCTCACAGTCCAGGCTGTAGATCTGGCCGTCGATGAAGGCGACTACCTGGGCCAGGCTAACGGTGGAAGGGGCGCGGGCGAGCATAAAGCCTCCGCCCTTGCCCCGGCGGCTCTCCACAAAGCCGCCCTGGCGCAGCTGGTTCAGAATGTTTTCCAGAAAACGCACGGGAATGGCCTGGGCTTCGGCAATTTCAGGAATGCGGACCAACCCGCCGCCCCAGCGGCGGGAAAGTTCAAACAGGGCCCGCAGGCCATACTGGCATTTCAGGGAGACCCCCATAGCGTCTTCCTTATCCTTACCTATTCAGTCTTTTTTGTAATGTTTACCAGAAAGATCCGGGAGGGGCAAGCTCGGGGGAATGGATCCTCGTCACATCCAGGCTTTCAGCGCGTCGGCAAGAAGCAGGCCGCCCACGGCGGCAAGGACCCACATGAGGCGTTCAACCCATTTGTTCATCACACCCCCCGCATGTCTGGCGCCGTTTTTTCGTCAGGATCGCTTCCGGATCAAAAGGGCATTCCGGCGGTTTTGAGGGAGCGGCCACGGCAAAAGGGCGGTTTCGCCTTGCCGCCGCCCGCGCGTTTCGCCGCGGAGTCCTTTCCCGGCCCGGCGGGAGAAGGCGTCCGCCGGGGAAGGGGAAGGCCTGCGCCCGGAAAGCTACCGGATACCACGGCGCGCCGCCGTTGTCCACGCGTCCTTCTGCCCCGGCTGCCCCGGGAAGAGCCCGCGCCGCGCCGCGCCGCCGCTCCTGCCTTTCAGGGCGGCCTTGATTGCGGCGATATCCGCCTGGCGCAGGAAACGGGGAATGTCCGCCCAAATGGGGTGAAAGCCGTATCCCCCGTTCATCATCTCGTCAATGGCCCTTTCCCTGCTCCAGTCCTGCACGGCCATTCTGTACACGGCGACGACCAGGCCGGTCCTGTCCGCTCCATGCTGGCAATGCACGAGAATCGGGGCGTTCTCTTTGTTCGACAGGGTCTGCAGGGCGTAGAGGACTTCATTGATGTCAGGATCCCAGGCGCGCATGCGTACCCTGATTCCGCGCAGGGCCGTTCCCTGCAGGTCGTCGCGGTGCAGATCGCGCAGGTTGACGACGGTTCTGACGCCGATGGCTTCCAGGTTGCGGAAGCCCTCGGCGCTGGGCTGCCCGCTGCGGTACAGATCCTCCGTCACCCTGTGCAGGTTGGGCACGCCCTCCAGATCGACGGGCACGGCCCATGAGGGATCGCGCCCCAGGGTCGGCCCGCAGGCAAGAAAAAAGGCGAGCAGAAGAAAGAGGAAAGGGAGAAGGCCTTGTCTTCGCATCCGGCTAACTCCTTGCCGCGGTTCCGTCCGGCAGGGTCCAGGGGGTCTCCTGCCGCGTGCTGTCCCGCAGGAAGCGATAGGCCAGGAGGCGTCCCTCCGCGCTGACCCTGGCCTCCAGAACAAAAACGGTCTTCGTTCTGCCCCAGAGCAGGCGCAGGGGACTGTATTCCGCCACCACATAGCGCAGGTCCATGAAGGCGTATTCCGTTTCCCGCTCATCCGCCCGGTTGATCCGGGCGATCAGGAAGGGGGAGAATTCCCGGAAGGCGGCAAAGAAGGCGTCCTGTTTCTCCAGGGAATCCCACAGGCCGGGCTTCGGCTTGTCGAAGCGGCTGAAAGGCAGGAAGGAGGTTCCCGCGGAGAGGTCAAAGATTCCCATGCGGTAGGAATCGCCGTCGTCCGCCAGCACTTTCCAGACAAAGGGCGAGAAGGGCTCGGGCAAAAGATGAAGGGTCCCGGCGTGTTGCGGCGCGGCCTCCTTCTGGGAGGCGGCCGGATCTTCCGTGCCCGCCAGGGCGGATTCCAGGTAGAGGGTTGTCCCCGCGTTCACCGCCAGGCAGGCCAGGGGATAGAAAAAGAGCCAGGCCAGGCCCAGTCGGGCGCAGCGCCGGGTCTGGCCGGAAAAAAATCGCGCCTGGTCCCCGCTTGCTTCCTTCGGGGATCCGTCCTGGGGCGCGTTCCGGCGTCTGAGGGCGATCCAGAGCAGCCACAGGGCGGGGAGGGTGCAGAGGATGTCGATGATGAACATGGCGGGCAGGCCCACCCTGACCGGGCTGAAGGGCAGAAAGATGCGGGTGCCGAAGGAGGTCATGCAGTCCAGGTAAACGTGCAGATAGAGGGCCAGAAGCCCTGCCAGGAAGAGTCCCCTGAAGCCGAAGCCATCCAGGGATTCCTGCCAGCCCTGCCGTTGCCGGGGGAGGCCTTCTCCGCCCCGGCCCGTCCTGGTCAGAAGAAAGAAAAAGGCCAGGGCCAGAATGAGGGCCGAGACGGGCTGGACCAGAAGGGAATGGGTAAAGCCCCGGTGGATGGTCATGGCGGCTTCCGGCGAGTGGCCGAAAAAGACATCCGCGTCGGGGAACTCGCCGGCGGCGATGCCGAAAAGCACAAGGCCGGCGCGTTTGGGAGCGTTGCGGAAGGCCAGGGGGACGAGCGCCCCGGCTGCAAGATGGGTGAGGGAATCCATATTTTTCTTTTCCTCGGCAAGGGAATGGGCTATGGAAAGATCTTGCGCGCCGCGCGCGTTTCTCCGGAAGCGAAGTATAGATCAAAGGCATCCTTATGCGCAAACCCAGCCCGGGGATCGCCCCGGAAGGCTTTCCCGCCGTCGGGATTTCGGCCTTCGCCGCCCTCGTCCTTGCCCTGCTTGATTTTTGTCTGCCGGCTGTCCTCTTTCTGGTTCTGACGGCTTTCTGCCTGCATTTTTTCCGCGATCCGCAACGGGTGGTTCCCTCGGCTCCGGGTCTTGCCGTCAGTCCGGCCGACGGCCGGGTCGCGGCCGTGACTCCCCGCCCGGATCCCTTTTCCGGGACGGAGCGTTCCTGCGTCAGCATCTTCATGAACGTCTTCAATGTCCACGTCAACAGGAGCCCGGTGGAGGCCTCCGTCAGGGCCATTGCCTACCATCCGGGCCTTTTTCTCAACGCCTCCCTGGACAAGGCTTCCAGGGACAATGAACGCTGCGTGTATCTTCTTGAGGATAATGACGGCGCCCTCTGGAGCGTGGCCCAGATTGCCGGCCTCATCGCCAGGCGCATCGTCTGCCGGGCGGAAGAGGGGGATCGCCTGCTCCGGGGCGAACGTCTGGGAATGATCAAGTTCGGTTCGAGGCTGGATGTCTACCTGCCCGCAGGCTGGAGTCCGGCCGTTGCCCCGGGCGACAGAGTCCTTGGCGGCTTGTCTGTTCTGGCCCGCAAGGATCCGGCGGCATGACCGCTCCGCCCGAAGCCGTAGGCTCCGTGAGGAGCAAGGCGGCCTTGCCGCCGCCGCGAATCTGAAAGTCAACGATTGTAATATGGTGAATTAAATCAAAAAAGATTTAGATGCCGTAGCCGCTCCGGGAGATCCCTTGCGGGCTTTCGCTTTCCGGAGTAGGGGGAAATGGAGCGGCGCCCCCTCAATCAAATCAATCGAACCCGCCGGGATGCGCTTTTGAGGGGAAATTCCAGGCGCACAGACTCCAAGGATTCCGGGAATACCGTTATGCTGCAGCCCGTCAAGATCCCCAAGCACAAAAGCGTGTATATTCTGCCCAACCTTTTTACCACGGCCAGCCTGTTTTCGGGTTTCCTCGGCATCCTCTGGGCGGCCGACGGGCACTATGAAAGCTGCGCCATAGCCATCTTTTTCAGCGCCCTCATGGACGGCCTGGACGGCAAGGTCGCCCGGCTGACGGGAACAACGAGCGAATTCGGCATCCAGTTCGACTCTCTGGCGGATCTGGTGGCCTTCGGGGTGACGCCGGGATTTCTGATCTACCACGCCTACCTGCGCGCCTATGACCGCCTGGGCATCGCCCTGGCCTTTCTCTTCGCTGTCTGTTCCGCGTTGCGCCTGGCCCGTTTCAACATCCAGACCGCCACAAGCAACAAGCGTTTTTTCACCGGCCTGCCGACTCCCGCGGCCGGCTGCGCCCTGGCCGGAATCGTTCTTGTCGCCCCCTATCTGCCGGGCTTCCTGCAGGGCGGCGCCATCCCCGCCCTGGCCCTGATCCTGACCGGGGGCATCGCCTTCCTGATGGTCAGCACGATCCGCTACGCCTCTTTCAAGGAACTGGGCGCCTTCAAGGCCCACCCCTTCCGGAACATGGTCGTGGTCATTCTGCTTTTTGCCCTGGGCGTGGCCTCTCCCCGGGTCTTCGGCTTCGTTTTTCTCTTCGGCTACATCCTTTCCGGTCTGGCCTACACCTTCATCATTCTGCCCCGCAGAACCCTGTCCCCCGGACGGGGATTGCCCCCGGCTCCGCCCCCGGAAAAAGAATCCGCCCCGTAGACGCGGCCGGGATCACCGCCCCCCGGGGCGGCGATACCGGCCATAGCCCCTTCACCCCTTTCAGAGGAGCAGAACATGAACCCGGAACGCAAAAAGCCCTCCGTCCCCTCCAAGGACGCTTCCCCCGCCCTCAGGCGGACGACCGCGCGCGACACCCGCCGCCAGAAGGTCATTGCGGCCTTGAACAAGGCCCGTTCCATGGAATTGTACGCCATCACCCAGTATATGAGCCAGCATTATGCCCTGGATGATCTGGATTACGGCACGCTGGCCGCCAACATGAAGCTCATCGCCATTGACGAGATGCGCCACGCCGAAGCCTTTGCCGAACGCGTCAAGGACCTGAAGGGGGAACCCGTCACGGAACGCGACGGGAGCGCCGTTCTGCGCAAGGGACAGGAGGTCAGGGACATCTACCTTTTTGACTCCGATGTGGAATTGAACACCATTGATGTCTACAACCAGCTGATTCAGATCTGTAGAGAGAACGGAGACAGCATCAGCGCCAGGCTGCTCGAGGACATCGCCGTGGAAGAGCAGACCCACCAGAGCTACTTTGACGATGTCGCCGATCACATCGAGCGTCTGGGCGAGAAATACCTTTCCAATATCGCCGGGACTTCCTCCTCCACCGGAGGCGCGGCCAAGAGATTCGCCGGCCGGGCAAAGGACACCTTTCCCGTGGGAATTTGCCCTGTCCTACAGCAGAAAGATCGTGGCCAGTCCCAGGAAGAGGAAGAACCCCGCGCCGTCCGTGAGGGCGGTGAGGAAGATGCTGGAGGCCTGGGCCGGATCGCGGCCCAGGGCCTTGAGCAGCAGGGGGATGGAGGCTCCAGCCAGGGCGCCCAGGATCATGTCCAGGATCAGCGCCCCCACCATGACGGCGGACAGGGCCGCGTTGCGGGTGAAGACAAAGACGCCCGCAAAGACCAGGACGCCCAGCAGCAGGCCGTTGAGCAGGCCGATCTTGCCCTCCCGGAGCACGGAGTGCCAGGCCCGGCGGCGTTCAAATTTTTCCGTGGCCAACTGGCGGATGATCACGGCCAGGGCCTGCTGGCCGGTATTGCCGGCCTGATTGGCGACCATGGGCATGAAGACGGCCAGGATGGCCATCTGGGCGATGGAGCCGTCAAAAAGGTAGACGATGCCGGCGGCCAGGGCCGAGTTGAACATGTTGACCAGCAGCCAGGGCAGGCGCATGCGCACGGATTCCAGCCAGGGGGTGTCCACGTTTTCGTCCTGTCCCGCGCCCACCATGCCGAGGAGATCTTCCGAGGCCAGATCGTTGAGGATGTCGATGACGTCGTCGTGGGAGATGACCCCGAGGAGGCGTCCCTCAAAATCCACCACAGGAAGGGCCATGAAGTTGTAGCGGGCGATGAGCTTGGCGACTTCCCGCTTTTCCTGGCTGTAGGCGACGGTGATCAGGTCCTGGTCCCCCACGGCCTCCCCCAGGGTGGCTCCGGGAGGCAGTAGGAGGAGGTCGCGCAGGGAAAGCACTCCGATGAGGATGTCGGAGGGGCCGACAATATAGGCGTAGTAGGGGATTTCCTTGTCTTCGATCTCGCGGCGCAATTGGGAGATGGCCTGATCCGCCGTGAGGTCCTGCTCCAGAATGACGATCTCCGTGTTCATGACCCCGCCGGCGGTCTCCGGATCAAAGGCCATGAGGTTGCGGATTTCCTCGGCGTCTTCCGTTTCCAGCTTGTCCAGGAGGGCGGTGCTGTGCCTGGTTTCCAGCTCGTCCAGCAGGTCGGCGGCGTCGTCCGGCGACATTTCCCCCAGGATACCGGCGGCCGTGTCCGGGTCCAGGCTTTCCAGAAGCTCCACCCGGGCGTGTTCGTCCATTTCCGCCAGGGCCTCGGCCGCTTCCTCCTCGGGCAGGGCGGAGAGCAGATCCTTCTGCTCTTCCAGGCTCAACTGCTCCATGTGTTCGGCAATGTCGGCCGGGTGGCTGAGATCCATGGCGGCCAGGAGATCTCCGCCCTCCCGCCGGGCCTGTCCGCAGGATTCCGGCGGATGCGCCGCGCTGGAGGGATGATCCGGGGAGGGAACGGCGGGCATGGTTCTTCCTTTGCTCAGGGCCGCGGCTTGACGAAAGGGCGGCGGAATTCTAGAGAAGGACTGCGGAATTCTGGAGAAGGACTGCTGAACCGGGGCTTTGCCCCAGGCCCGGCCTGGGGGAAGGTTTCCCCCCGGACCCCTTATTGCGCGGGGCCGGCGGCTCCCGCAAGGGGTATCACTTCAACCAGACAGAGGCAATCCGGGATGATCCCTTTCGCGCTTTTTTTTCAGGGCCGGGCGCTGGAGCAGACTCTTTCGGCCGTCCGCCGGGCCTTTGACGAGGACGGGCCGGATCTGACCAGCAATGCCGTCTTCGCCCCCGGAGACGTCCTGCGGGCCGTTATCGTGGCTAAAGAGGACACCCTTGTGGCCGGGCTGCCTCTGCTGCCGCTCATTCTGGAGGAAGGAGCCCGCCGGGAACCGGGAGAGTGGGCCCTGATCCGGCAGGCGGAGGAGGGGAGCCTCCTGGCCCGGGGCGCCGAGGCGGCCGCCCTGGAGGGCGGGGCCAGACTCCTGCTGCGCGCGGAGCGCGTGTTGCTGAACTTCCTCGGACACATGTCCGGCATCGCCAACCTGACCCGGCGCTATGCGCAAGCCCTGCGCGGCACCGGCATCGTCCTTCTGGATACCCGCAAGACCTTGCCCGGCCTGCGCTTTGCGGAAAAATACGCCGTGCTGGCGGGCGGCGGCCGCAACCACCGCCTGGATCTGGCGCAGATGCTCCTGCTCAAGGATAACCACATCGACGCCGCCGGGGGCATCGCCCCGGCCGTGGCCAGGCTGCGGGCGGCCTATTCTCCCGCCCCTCCCCTGGAGGTGGAATGCCGGACCCTGAAGGACGTGGACGAGGCCCTGGCCTGCCGGGTGGAGCGGATCATGCTGGACAACATGGATGCCGGAAGCATGGAGGCGGCCCTGGCCCGCATCCCCCCCCAGGTGGAGGTGGAGGTGAGCGGCGGCGTCAGCCTGGACAGCCTGGGCCTTCTGGCCTCCCTGCGGGGACCGCGCAAGCCGGATTTCGTCTCCGTGGGCCGGATCACCCATTCCGCCCCCCAGGCGGACTTCAGCCTGCGCCTGGAACGTCCCCGCCCCTGAAACGGGCGCCGGCTTGACCCGGCGGGGGCTTTGGTCTATAGCAAGAACGCTTGAAACAGTTCGCCTGCAGCCCCTGCGCTGAGGAAAGGCCGCTGTCTTCCCCTGAGGGGATCCGGGGGGGCAGCCCCGATTCGGGGCAAATCCCCGGCGAGCCGGCCTTTCCCTGAGGATGCCGCGATGAATCCGTGGAGCGACGCCATTGAAGCCAGACGCCGGGAACTTGGTTCTTCCCTGACGATCATGGGACACCATTATCAGGCGGACGAGGTGATCCGCCACGCCGACCTGCGCGGCGACACCCTGCAGCTGGCCCGCCAGGCGCTGGATGTTGACTCCGGGCACATCGTCTTCTGCGGAGTCTATTTCATGGCCGAATCCGTCGCCCTTCTGGCCCGGCCCGGCCAGACGGTCCATCTGCCCGAGCCCTCGGCCGAATGCAGCATGGCCCTCATGTCCACGGCCCCGGCGGTGGAAAGGGTTCTGGAGCGCCTGGAGGCCCGGGGACGCAAGGTGACGCCCCTGGTATACGGCAATTCCACCCTGGGGCTGAAGGCGCTGGCAGGGGCGCGCGGCGGGGCCGTCTGCACCTCGGCCAATGCCCTGCCCATGCTCCGCTGGGCTCTTGAGCAGAGTGACGCCGTGCTCTTCCTCCCGGACAGGAATCTGGGCTGGAACACGGCCGACGCCCTGGGCCTTCCCCTCGCGGAACGGGCGCTGATTCGCCCCCGGGGCGACGGCCCGGAAGAGGCGGAGAACGCCCGGTTGCTCCTCTGGCCGGGATTCTGTTCCATCCATACCCGCTTCACCACCCGGCAGATTGACCGTCTGCGGGCTGAACATCCAGGAGCCCTGGTGGCCGTGCATCCGGAGTGTACGCCCGAGGTGGTGGCCGCGGCCGACGCCGTGGGCTCGACCTCCTTCCTGATCCGCTATGCGGCGGAAGCCCCGGCGGGGTCCACCTGCGTCCTGGGCACGGAGATCAATCTGGTGGAACGCCTGGCCGCCGAACACAGGGATCGCCTCACCGTCCTTCCTCTGGTGGAAAGCGCCTGTACCCACATGGCCCAAACCACGGAGGAACGTCTGGCCGCCTGCCTGGAGGCCGCGGCCGGCGGCGGCGACGGCTTCGCCGTCCGGATTTCGGAGGAGAACAGGGAACAGGCGAGAAGCGCCCTGGAGCGGATGTTCCAGACGGCGGGCTGAAGGCGGGAAGGCGCATGACCCGGTTGTCTACCCAGGTATTGATCATCGGCGCCGGCCTTGCCGGCAGCATCGCCGCCCTGCGTCTGGCCGACAGGGGAATCCGGGTCTCCCTCCTCGCCGCCGGCGAGGAGGCGGAAAACGCCAATTCCTGGCTGGCCCAGGGGGGCATCATCTACCGCTCCGAGGACAGCGACGACGCCCAGCTCCTGGCGGAGGACATCCTCACCGCGGGCTGCCGCCACAACGACGCGCAGGCCGTCCGCTTCCTGGCCGGGGAAGGCCCCAGGGCTGTCCGGGAGATGCTGGTGGAGCGGGTCCGGGCGCGCTTTGACCGCCACGACGCCGGCAGCCGTCTGGAGGAGGAGTGGGATCTCACCCGGGAGGGCGGCCATTCCCGCCAGCGCATCATCCACAGCGCCGATCATACCGGCCGCACCATCATGGAGGCCGTGCGGGAGGCCGTGCGGCAAAGCCCCTGCATCCGGATGCTCCAGGGATACACCGCCATTGATCTGCTGACCTCCCACCACCACACCAAGGGCATGACCTACCGCTACCAGCTGGAGAACCGCTGCTGCGGGGCCTATGTATACTGCGAAAGCTCCCGCCGGGTGGTGACCATGCTGGCGGATGTAACCATCCTGGCCACAGGGGGGGTGGGACAGATTTACCTGCACAGCACCAATGCGGCCGGCGCCGTTGGCTCGGGCATCGCCATGGCCAGCCGCGCCTTTGTCCGCCTGGAAAACATGGAATTCATGCAGTTCCACCCCACCAGCCTCTACCACCTGGAACCCCGCCGGGTACTCGTCACCGAAGCCCTGCGCGGCGAGGGGGCCTGGCTGGTGGACAGCCGGGGACGCCGCTTCATGACCGCCCATGACCAGCGCGGCGAGCTCGCCCCGCGGGATGTCGTGGCCAGGGCCATTGTTGAGGAACTGCTCGCCTCGGGCGAACCCTGCGTCTATCTGGACACCACCCCGGTGCGCCAGAACCTGGAAAAACGCTTTCCCACCGTCCTCAAAAGCTGCCGGGAACGCGGCATCGACATCCGCAGCCAGCTCATCCCCGTGGTTCCGGCGGCTCACTATTTCTGCGGCGGCATCCTGGCGGACCTCACCGGGCGCACCACTCTGGAGCGCCTGTACAGCATCGGGGAATGCAGCTGCACCGGAGTGCACGGCGCCAACCGGCTGGCCAGCACCTCCCTGCTGGAAGCCCTGCTCTGGGGAGTGTCCGCCGGCGATGACATCGCCGCCCGCCTGGAGGGCGGCCTTGAACCCCTGTCCCGTGTCCATGAGGCCATTGAAGACTGGAAATCCCTTGGTGACGAGCGCAACGACGACCCCGCCCTCCTGGCCCAGGACTGGACCGCCATCCGGAACATCATGTGGAACTATGTGGGCATTTCCCGCACCGAATTCCGCCTGGCCCGGGCCTTCAACGAACTGCGCGCCCTTTCCCGCACCCTGCACGACTTTTATCGCAGCACACCCCTTTCCAAGCCGATCATCGATCTTTTCCACGGCTGCCAGACCGCCTGCCTCATCACCCAGGCGGCCCTCAGAAACACCGGGGATCTGGGCTGCCACCACAGGGTCTAGGGCCTTTTCAGGGGAAGGTGAAAAATGTTCTAGCGCAGGGCCTCGTAAACCTTGCCCACAAGCCGCGGCGACGGGGTCAGGGTCTTTTTGCCTTCTTCCCAGTTGGCCGGGCAGGCTTCTTCCGGCTTCCTGCGCAGGTAGACGTTGGCCTGCATCTTGCGCAGAAGCTCCCTGGCGTTGCGGCCCACATTGTAGAAGTTGACTTCCGAGCCCACCAGATCGCCGTCGGGGCTGATGATGAACGTGCCCCGGTAGGCCGTGCCGGCTTCCTCGTCATAGACGCCGAAATAGCGGGAAATCGCGCCCGTCGGGTCCGCGCCCATGAGGAAGTTGACGGACTCCAGGATCTTTTCCGAGTTCCGCCAGGCCAGATGGGCGAACTTGCTGTCCGTGGAAATGGAGATGACCTCCGCGCCCATCTTTTTCAGGGGCTCGTGCTGCGCGCCCACGTCCGCAAGTTCCGTGGGGCAGACAAAGGTGAAGTCCGCCGGATAAAAGACAAGGACCAGCCATTTCCCGGAGGCCAGGATCTTGCCGCTGTCGATGTCCGCAAAAGTTCCCGTGGTGGGGTCATAGGCCGCGAACTGCAGGTTCTTGACCTTCTGGCCGACATGCACGGGGACGGAAACTGTCTGGCAATCCATAGTCTGGCAATCCATATCTGTTGCTCCTTTTGAAGTGAGGATGTTGTTCTTGCCCCGGGTTCATTATGGACATGCTTCCCGGGAAGGTCAAGAGTCTTTCCCCTGGCGCAGGTTCCCGTTTGGTGCTAGAGCAATGTCAGGAGAAAATCGCTCCGGCGGCCGCGCGGACGGCGCCGAAGCACGCCACGCTAACACGCTTCAGGAGACGAGTCATGGATCTTTCGCTTTTTCGCGCGCTGCGTCTTCCAGCCCTGGCCCTGATCCTGTTTTTCGCCGTCCAGGCTGCTCAGGCGGCGGAACTTCAGCATGCCGCGGCCGGCCCCGCCGGAGCGGCGCCCAATGCGGCGGCGGACACGGACACCGCCGCCCAGCTCAAGGTCAGGGCGGCCATTAAGGCCGGCGCCACTCCGGTGGAGGTGGAACTGGAGGGCACGGACGCCCTGGGCGCCAAACTGGCCTTTCAGTTCAAGGATCTGTTGAACGGCGGCACCCTCTTCGCCCTGACCAGCCAGGATATCCCCAAGATCCGCATCCTCATCGCCACGGCCACGGAATTTCCCTCCAGACCGGAAGCCGGTTCGGTCTATTCCGCCCTCTGGCTCTATTATGAGAAACCGACCTCCTTCAACAGCTATCTGGCGCGGGAGGTGGGCGTGATCACCCCCGGCGGGGTGGAGGATCTGGCCGCCCGTCTGGCGGAGCGCACCGCCGGCATCGCGGCCAAGTTCGCCTATATCTTTGAAAAGCCATAGGGCCTTTTCCCCTTCAGCCGGATTCCTCCGCGCGGGGGCTGGGCTTGAAACGGCAGTTTGCACGACAATGCCGAGATGATCGCGAGTCGCCCCTCGCGCGGGGGCGTGGATTGAAACGGGGCGAAACAGGGAAAGCGGGACTTGTGGATGCGGTCGCCCCCCGCGCGGGAGGGCGGGGGATCAATAGCCGACGATGGTGGACATGACCTCGGGCCGGTGGAAGTTGAATTCCACCCGGCCGTTCCGGGTGACCCTGTCGGGGTCGTTGGGCAGGGCCTTGGGGCGGGTGTCGGCGTAGGCCACGCTGCGGATATAGCTCGGATTGACGCCCCGCTCGATGAGATAGCGCACGGCGGCGTTGGCTCTGGCCGCGGAAAGCTCCCACTTGGAGGGATAATCGGGGGCGCCGGTCTCGGAGGAGTCGGCATGGCCGCGCACCACGAGGTAGACCTTGTACTTGTTCATCACCTTGACCACCTCGTCCAGGGCGCGTTTGCCCTGATCGGAGAACTCCATGCTGCCCGGCTTGAACATCACGTCCGGGGTGATGTGCAGGAGGACGCCGATGCCGTCGGAGGTAATGCCGCTGGAGGCCGAGGGCAGGGCGTCCTGGAGGAGATATTCCTTGAGCGCCCTGGCGATGGCATAGCGGGACTGTTCGATTTCATCCATTTTGAACTGGCGGGTGTCCAGCTTGTCCACATACTGGATGAGGGGGTTGTTGGCCACGCCGATGGGGGTGATGATGTTGCTGACGGCCTGGGCGCCGGGCGTGAAATAGGCGGCGAGGCCCTTCTTGGTTTCCTCGTCGGAGATGCTCAGCAGCCACATCAGGAGAAAAAAGGCCATCATGGCCGTTACAAAGTCGGCATAGGCCACCTTCCAGGAACCACCGGCCATATATCCTCCTCAGGCGGCGGGGATTCGCGGGCGAATCCCCGCGAAGCAAAGGATCCCTTTTCAGGGGTACCGTGCCCTACCCGCTCTTGAGTTTTTGCTCCATTTCCAGAAAGGTTGGCCGGAAGGCCAGGGGTATGGCCCGGCGGCCGTATTCCAGAGCGACGATGGGGGAGGAGCCGCGCACGGCGGCGGCCACAGCCTCGCGGATGGCCCGGAAGAAGAGGTGCCGCTCCTCGGCCAGGGTTTCCATCTTGGCCCCGAAGGGGCCGATGACGCCATAGCAGAGCAGGATGCCCAGAAAGGTGCCCACAAGGGCGGCGCCGATATGTTCCCCCAGTTCCGCCGGCGGCGCGCCGATCATGCCCATGGTGACGACGACCCCGAGCACGGCGGCCACAATGCCCATGCCCGGCATGGATTCGGCCATGTGCGACACGCTGTGGGCCGGGAGCAGCTCCTCCTCGTGCATGGCGGACATGTCCACGCCCATGAGTTTGTCCAGCTCCCCGGCATTGCCGGTGGTCAGGTAGATGCGCAGGGTGTCCCCGATGAAGAAACAGGCGGCCTTGTCCTTGGCCATGAGGGGGAAGCGCTGGAACAGGGGGCTGGAGTCCGGCTGCTCGATGTCCTTTTCCACGCTGATGATGCCTTCCCGCTGCATCTTGGCGAAGAGGCCGTACAAAAGGGCCAGCATCTCCATGTACTGGGCCTTGGACGGGCCGTTCCTGAAGGAATGCCCCAGGGACTTGACGGCGAGCTTGAGGGTGAAGGCGGAGTTGGAGGCGATGAAGGCGCCGACTCCGGCCCCGAAGATGATCAGGAGTTCCGCCGGCTGCGCCAGAACGTGGAACGGCCCGTTGACCATGGCGAAACCGCCGACCACGGACCCGAAGACTATGATGAGACCCAGAAGAATAAACATGCGTTCCCTAGCGCGGCGGCATGAGGCTTGGCGTCCGCGGGGCGGCGGCCGTTTTTTTCGCGGAAAAAGGCCGCTGTTTCAGGATTTCTTTTTATTCACATCTTTAAGGCCTTCCGTCAAGGCGGAAAACCCGCCAGCAGCATTTTCCCCGCGGGCGTCTTTTCGTTGCCCGAAAAAGTTCCGTGTGTTCCCCTCTTCGTTCCCTCTCCCGGATCAGAGCATTTCCCGCATTTTCGCCGCTATCCCCGCGCGGTCGAGCCCCAGGCGGGCGCGCAGCTCCGGGACCGGTCCGTGTTCCACAAAGGCGTCGGGCAGGCCCAGGCGCTCCACCCGTTTTGCGCGGAGCAACCCCGCGTCCGCCAGGTATTCCAGCACGGCCGAGGAAAATCCCCCGCTCAGGCAGCCCTCTTCCAGCAGCAATATCTTATCGTGCGTCGCGGCGATTTCCTTAAGGTTGTCCAGGGGAAGGGGCTTGACCCAGCGGGCGTCGCAGACCGTGGCGGGGGAGATTCCGCCTGTCGCCAGATCCCGCGCCGCGGCCAGGGCCGGGGCCGTCATGCTGCCCAGGGCCAGGACCGCGAGGGAGCCGTCGCCGCGCAGCAGGAATTCTCCCTGTCCCACCGGCAGAGGCGGCTCACTGAGGAGATCTTCCGGCAGGGCCGCCCCTTCGCCCGCTCCGCGCGGATAGCGCAGGGCGAAGGGGCTTCCCAGAGACAGGCCGGTGGCCAGGCCCCGCTGCAATTCGGCCTCATCCCTGGGGGCGAAGAGGGTGATCTGGGGGATGTGGCGCAGGTAGGCGAGATCAAAGGCTCCCTGGTGCGTGGCCCCGTCCTCTCCCACCAGGCCGGCCCGGTCCAGGCAGAAGATGACGGGCAGCCGCTGCAGGCAGACGTCATGGACAATCTGGTCGTAGGCGCGCTGCAGGAAGGTGGAGTAGATGCAGAGGAAGGGGCGCAGTCCCCTGGTGGCCAGCCCGGCGGCAAAGGTGACGGCGTGCGCTTCGCAGATGCCCACATCGAAAAAGCGATCCGGAAAGCGCGCGCTGAATTCCCGCAGGCCCGCGCCTTCGGGCATGGCCGCCGTGATGGCGACAATGCGCGGATCCCGGGCCGCCAGGGCGCAGAGGGCGTCGCCCATGGCCCGCGTATAGGTGAGGGCGCCGCCGTCCGGGCGGGGCGCCCCGCTGGCCGGATCGAAGCGCCCCACCCCGTGGAAGCGGGCGGGGTTGCTCTCCGCCGGGCCGTAGCCCTTGCCCTTGCGGGTGAGGACGTGGATGAGCACCGGCCGGTCCTGGGCGGCGGCCAGCCGCAGGGCCTTCTGCAGCTCCGGGATGCTGTGCCCGTCCACGGCGCCGATGTAGTTGAAGCGCAGGGCCTCGAAGAGCATGCCGGGGGTGAAGAAGTTTTTGAAACTGTGCTTGCTGCGCCGGGCGATTTCCAGCAGATCGCCGCCGATGCCCGGTATGCCGGAAAGCAGGGCCTCCAATTCGCGTTTGGCCTTGCGCACCCAGCGGGCGGAAAGATTCCGGCTCATGAACAGGGAAAGGGCGCCCACATTTTTGGAAATGGACATTTCGTTGTCGTTGAGGACGACGATGAAGCGTTTGGCGATGGCCCCGGCCTGGTTCATGCCCTCAAAGGCCAGCCCGGCCGCGAGGGAGCCGTCGCCGATGACGGCCAGCACATGGTGGTCCTCCCCGGCCAGATCGCGGGCCACGGCCAGGCCCAGGGCGGCGGAGATGGAGGTGGAGGCGTGTCCTGTCCCGAAATGGTCGAAGGGGCTCTCGTCCCGGTTGGGGAAGCCGCTAAGGCCGCCCAGACGGCGCAGGCTGGGGAATCTGTCCTGGCGGCCGGTGAGCAGCTTGTAGGCGTATGTCTGGTGCCCCACATCCCAGATCAGTTTGTCCCTGGCGGGATTGAAGACGGAGAGCAGGGCCAGGGTCAGTTCCACCACGCCCAGAGAGGGGGCCAGATGCCCGCCGGTGCGGGAAACCGTCCCCACCAGGAGGGCGCGGATCTCCGCCGCCAGTTGCTCCAGTTGGGGCGGGGCTAAGGCCGCCACCTGGGAGGGATGCAGGATCTCCGGCAGCAGGGGCGCCGGGCGCGGGGCGGCGGAAAGGGGGCAGTCCGCGGCGGAAGAAGCCGTTCCGGGGGCAGGGGATATCGCGCGGGCATCCGGTCCGATGGTCATCAGGGCTTCTCCAGACCACGTCTCCAAACCGGCGACAGGGTCCGGCCTTCAGTCTACGTTATTCTGCGCGCCGTGTATACCGCCAGGCCCCGCAGGAGATCCGCCGTTTCTCCCCGGAAATCCCGCAGGGCCTCCGCCGCCTCCGCCGCCTTGGTCTCCGCCAGTTCCCGGCTTTTCTCCAGGCCCAGAAGGGAAAGGCAGGTTTTTTTCTCCTTGGCGGCATCGCCGCCCACCGGCTTGCCGAGTTCTTCCTCCGTTCCTGTGGCGTCCAGGATGTCGTCGGCGATCTGGAAGGCGGTCCCCAGGGCTTGTCCGTAAGCCTTCACGGCGGCCAGCCCCGTCGTCCCGGCCCCGGCCAGAACGGCCCCGCTCAGGCAGGAAGCCCGCAGCAGGGCGCCGGTCTTGAGGGCCTGCATGGCCAGGATCTCTTCCAGGCCGGCCCGCTCCCCCCCAGTATAGCGGATATCCAGGTACTGTCCTCCCGCCATTCCGGCGGAACCCGCCGCCCCGCCCACAATCCGGATCGCCTCCAGGATGCGCTCCGGAGGCGGTTCCTCCGCCCTGGCCATGAGGACGAAGGCATCGGTGAGCAGGGCGTCTCCGGCCAGGATGGCCGTGGCCTCGTCAAAGCGTCGGTGGTTGGAGGGCCTGCCCCGGCGCAGGTCGTCGTTGTCCATGGCCGGCAGGTCGTCGTGGATCAGGGAATAGGTATGGATGCATTCCAGGGCGAGGGCAAAGGGCATGGCCGCCCTGTCCGCGAGTCCGAACAGGCGGGCGCAGAGCAGGCAGAGGACCGGGCGGAGGCGCTTGCCCCCGGCCAGGAGACTGTATTCCATGGAGGCCCGCAGCCCTTCCGGCGCGGCCTGGTCGGACAGGCATCCCCGGAGGGCCTGATCCACCTTCCGGGCTTCCTCCCGCAGGGCGTCCCGCACCCGGGCCAGATCCAAAGTCATGCCGTTTCCTCTTCAGGGAGGGGGTCCGGGACATCCCCTTCCCCGGCGCGGAAGAGGACCTCGTTTCTGGCCTCTTCCAGGAGGGTCCGGCAGGATTGGACCAGGATTTTTCCCTCCTTGTACAGGGCCACGTTCCGCTCCAGGGAGAGATCCTCTTCCTCCAGCTCCCGCACGATGGCGGCAAGCCTGCCCATCTGCTGTTCAAAATCCGGGCGCGTTGTTCCGGTCACAGGGCTTCTCCTTTTCCGCCGGCGGGGGACTGGCTTTTTTCCGGCGCGCCGCGGCCGGGCCTTTCTTCCGTTTCGCTCAGGTTTCCCATGCCTTCAAGGCAGGGGGCGGCATCGACGAGTTCTCCCTGGACGGCGAGGGAAAGGTGCAGGTGGGGTCCGGTCACGCGGCCGGTATCGCCCGCGAAGCCGATGATCTGGCCGCGCCGGACGGTCTGTCCGCGGGAAACGGCGAAGCCGGAGAGGTGCAGATAGAGGGAGAAGACGCCCAGGCCGTGGTCCAGGATGACGGTCCCGCCGCCGTAATAATGCTCGCCAATCAGGACGGCGATGCCGTCGGCGCAGGCCGGGACGGGATCCCCCCTGGCGGCGGCGAAATCGATGCCCCGGTGGGGACTGCGCTCCTGTCCGTTGAAAAAGCGGCGCAGGCCGTAGACGCTGGTGACCTTTCCCGGCACGGGGCGGAGCAGGGGGAGACGCCAGAGGCGGACAGGCGAGACCCGGGCCAGGACCTCGCGCACCTCGCGCTGTTCCTCCTTGACCCTGGCGAGCTGGGCCGGGGTCAGCCGGACATACCTGTCCGCCACTGTCAGCCGTTGCTCCGGCTGGACGCGCCGGCGCACCGGGAGGGAGGCGGTGAGGGTTTCCCGCCGCCCGTCGGCAAAGGTCAGGCTCAGGGAGAGGGGCAGGGAGGAAGCCTCTTCTTTTTGCGGGACCGGGAGCAGGAAGAGGGCGGAATCCTCCGGCTGGCTGCCCGTTCCCGGCGTCGCGGCGAGGCTCTTTTGGCGCCAGGAGACAACGGCCCTGGTCAGGCCGGGGGCCTGGACCTTTGCCAGAAAGGGTTCCCCGGCCCAGACCTCGTCCGGAAGGGAGAGGACGGCCGCCGCCGGGCGGGGGGCCGCCGCCGGGCGGGGGGCCGCCGTCTGCCGGAGGGGGTCGGTCATCGCCGCTTGCGGGCTTTTCGCGGCGCAGCCGAAGGACAGGAGGAGCAGGGCCGCTGCCAGGAGGCTGGGTAAGGCGGTCATGGCTTTTCTCTCCGGACGCGCACGGGGATGTCCCCGTCGCGGACTGTGAGGCGCAGGAGTTCGTCCGCCTGGACCATGGCGGGGGAGCGGACGAAGGTGCCGTCGGTTTTCCGGGCCAGGGCGTAGCCTCGTTCCAGGGGGGCGCGGGGGTCCAGGGCCTCCAGGCGCAGGGCCAGGCGTTCCAGGCGGTTTTCGGCCTGGGACGGAAACTGGAGGCCAAAGCGGCGCAGACGGCCGTCCAGGGCGTCCAGGGCGGCCTGCCGGGGCGGCAGGCGGTCCGGGGCGCGGGCGACGGCTGCGGCCAGGGAGCGCAGGCGGTTTTCGGACCTTTCCAGATTCCGGCGCAGGGCGGCGTCCAGGAGGCGGAGGGCGGCGCGCAGGCGTTCCCCCCAGGCGGCCAGGGAGCGCTGCGGGGAACGCCAGGCCAGATCCCGTTCCAGGCGTTCCAGGCGTTCTTCCCGCCGGGCCAGGGAGAGGGCGCCGATCCGGTTCAGGTCGGCGGCCAGGGAGCGCAGGCGGCGTTCCAGTTCCCCGCGGGCCGGCCAGAGCATCTGGGCCGCGTGGGTGGGGGTGGCCGCGCGCGCGTCGGCGGTCATATCCGCCAGGGTAAAGTCCACCTCGTGGCCGATGCCGGCCAGCACCGGCAGGGGGGAGGCG
>JAISNZ010000191.1 GCA_031275955.1 Desulfovibrio sp.
GGGCGAGCCGGGGGAATTGACCCGCGATCGAAATCTGAGCCGTCTCCTGTATGGAAACTGGCGCCGCCTGACGCTGCCCGTGGGCGATCTGGAAACGATCCGGCAGGCGGGACCGGATCGGGAGTACATCCTGACGGTTTCCTTTCAGCTGCGGCATACGGAGATTCCTCCCTGGCTGGAGAAATCTCCTCTTTTCTGGTCTTCCGACGTCGTTCCGGAGATGACCGTCAGCTTGGAGTATCCGTGATTGCGGGGCGGGCTTTGCCCGGACCCCGGCGGGGTTGGGGCTCCGCCCCGAACCCCGCCGGTGGGCGGCATGCCCCCCGGATTCCCCGGTACGGTATTTGATCTGAAAATGTATCCTTGCCGCGGGGTTGGCGCGGGCGAAGGCGCTTCGCCGTCAGGCGACAAGCCGCAAGCGAACTTGCGGGCAAGGGTGGAGTTAACAACGCCTCGATCAGGAAGGGAACCCGTCGGCAGGCGCCCTTTTTGCCCAGGGGAACTGTCCGGGGAGGATGGGAACGGCAATGGCGCGGCACGAGGACCAAAATTCAGCGGCGGACGCGCCGGGGGCGTCCTTTCCGGAAACCGGAGCGGCCTTTTCGGCGGCCGATCTGCGCCGCCGCTCCCAGCGCCGCCGCCGCAGGGAATTGCTCGCCGCCGCCGCCGCCTTCTGTCTCGTCCTGATCCTGACCTACGTTCAGTTCGACCATTACCGTTCGGGCAGCGGCACGGCCTTTGTCGTCCTGTTCAACATCAATGTCGTCCTTCTGGCCGGCATTTTGCTGGTGGTGCTGCGCAACGCCTTCAAGCTGCTTCTGGAACGCCGCCGCCGGGTCATCGGTTCGCGTCTGCGCACCCGCCTGGTGTTGTCCTTTGTGGCCCTCGCCCTGCTGCCGTGCCTGCTGATGCTCCTGGTCACCACCAAATATGTGCAGTTGTCCATGGATTTCTGGTTCAAGATTGAAGTGGAAACCACGATGGAAACAGCTCTCAACGCGGCCCGGAGTTCCTATGAAATCCACGGGGAGGACGCGGTGCAGCATGTCCGGACCATTCAGGCGGAGATCGCGGAGCGCGGTCTCCCCTGGGGCGGGCTGGACATGGATCTCCTGCTGGAACGCAAACGCCTTGAGTACCGGCTGGCCCTTCTGGGCGTCTACGAACTCCTCCCCCCGGCGGAGGATCAGGCGGATGCGCCGCCCGCCGGCCTAAGGGAGCGTGAAGGCCGGATGCTGACCTGGCATGCCGTGGAGGACAGCGCGCCGGCCTGGATCAGAGCGGCGCGGGAGCAGGACTGGCGCAGCATCCGCCCCGGAGAAATCCGTCAGGTTATCGCCTCGGGTGAACGGCGCGACTACCTCCTGATCATCTGCCAGATCCGCAGCCGGCCGGGGTCCTTTTTTATCATGGCCAAGGACATGGGCTCGGCCTTTCAGGAAAACCTGGATCGCGTCAGCAAAGGCGCCGGAGAATACAGGAACCTGCGGACCATCAAACGTCCTTTGACCTTCATGCTGTATAGCAGCCTCGGGGTCCTGACCATGCTGATCCTTCTGGGGGCCATCTGGGTCGGTTTCCGTCTGGCCCAGGAGATCTCCGCCCCTGTCCTCGCCCTGGTCGACGGGACGCAGCGGATCGCCAGAGGGGATCTCAGCGTCCGCCTGGAGGACGCCTCTTCCGACGAACTGGGCGTACTCGTCCGTTCTTTCAACACCATGGCCGAGGATCTGGAGGAGAGCCGGAGGAAAATCGTTGACGCCAACGCTCTGCTGGAAGAGCAGAATTTGCGCATCGCCGGCCACAGCGCCTATGTGGAAACCGTCCTGGACAATATCGCCGCCGGAGTCATTTCCTTTGACGACAGAGGAGTGATCAGCACCGCCAATCATGCGGCCGGCGCTATTCTGGGCCTGGAGGCCGCCGCCATGCCTGGCAGGCCTGTGGCGGAGATTCTTCCCCCTCCCCCCGCCGCGCCCGGCAGGCAGGCCCGGGAGATCTTCCCTGAAGCGCAAGCGTCCGGACAAAATCCGGAAAGCCGTTCGCGCTACGCCGCCCTGATCACGGTTGGGGGTGAAAGCCGGCGCCTGTTGATCACCGTGGTGGGTTTTTCCACCGAGGGGATATTCCGGGGAGCCGTGGCCGTCTTTGAGGATATTTCCGAATTGGAACGGATGCAGCGGATAGCCGCCTGGCGCGAAGTGGCCCGGCGCATCGCCCACGAGATCAAAAATCCGCTCACCCCCATCAAGCTCTCCGCGCAGCGTCTTGCCCGCAAGTTTTCCCGGCAGGTATCCGATCCGGCCTTTGTCCAGGGGACCGGGATCATCGTCCGCGAAGTGGAGCGCCTGCAGGACATGGTGCAGGAATTTTCCGCCTTCGCCAAACTCCCCGAAATCCGGCCACGGCCGGACTCCATCGGCAGTCTGCTCCAGGCCGTTACCGAGCTTTTCCGCAGCAGCCACGCCAATATCCGCTGGGAATTGGACATCCCCGCCTCTCTGCCGAAATTTCCCATGGACAGGGAAGCCCTGCACCGGGCCTTCCTCAATATTTTCATGAACGCCGCCGAGGCTCTGGAACAATCCGGCGTTCACGCTCCCAGCGTGAGCGTTGCCGTGACTCTCCAGAGCGCCGCCGGTCTTGTGCGCATTGCTGTGGCGGATAACGGCCCGGGATTTTCCGAAGAAGAACTGTCCCGCCTCTTCGAGCCCTACTTTTCCCGCAAGAAGGGCGGCACCGGCCTCGGCCTGGTCATCGTCCGTTCCATTGTCACCGATCACGGAGGCTACATCCGCGTCCTCCCCCGTGAGGGCGGCGGCACTGTTCTTGTGGTTGAACTGCCCCTGGCCTGATTCTCTTTCCCGATCAAATATTTCCCCATATTTGATCGGGAAAGAGAATCCGCGGCAGGATGTCGCGGCGGAATGCGCGGCATTTCGAGCGGTTGCGGCGGGACCACGCTCCAGCCGCAACCGCCAGATCGAAACTGCACGGATGCAGTTTCGATCTGGAATTCAAACGAGGAGACCAAACCATGAAATGGATGACGCATCAGGCCGGGGCCCTGGCCGCCGCCCTTGCCCTTCAGGCGGACCCCGGACTGAGCGCCGGCATGGTTCTGGGCGCGGTGCTTCCGGATCTTGCCGAACACATCCTCAGCAGGGGCAACAGAAAAATTTTCGCCCGCATCCATCGCGGTTTTTTCCATTGGTTCGGCCTGTATTTTCTGCTGCTTGTCCTCATTCAGGGCCTGTCCCTGCCGCCTCCCTCCCTGCTGTTGCTGGAGGGAATCCTGCTGGGGGCGTGTTCCCACCTCCTGCTGGACGGACTCAATCCCACCGGGGTTCCCCTGTTTCCCTTCCGCCGCCATCCCCGCCTGCGCCTCAACCTCGTCGCCACAGGCAGCCTGGGCGAATGGTGTTTCATGGCCGGCTTTCTTCTTGTGATCGGCCTCGGGGGATATCGTCTTGATCCCGCCTGGCTGCGGCGGCTGGGGAATCTGTTTTAGCCCAAGTTTAACATTGATGAGATTTTTATGTTATAAATCAGCATGTTATAAATCAATCAGGCCCTACATTCTTCCGAAATCGCAACTTTCAGCCGGATGAGCCTGATTTTACCCTCAAGGCTCAAATCGTAGCGGTATTGTTGAAAAAGGCGCAGAGAACGTGAGATGAGAGGCGGCCCCGACCTCAAGAAACAGTTTTCGCAGGTAGTGGGAAAGCTCGCATCTGGTAAACACTGTATCCTGAACATGAAATGAGTATTCATTGCCCTTTATATACACTATAAATGGAACCTGTCCAGTTCTGTCCGGACCGTTATACGACTGGTGATCGCCATAAACAATGACAACGGAGCCATCTTCCAGCGCGTCCAGATACCCGGCAAGGGCTTTATCAAAATAGTTAAGCGTATCGTAATATTCGATGTCGGCAAAATCCTCGGTCAGGCTCGTCCTGGACCCGCCATGCATGGTCATGGTGATAATGAAATGGAGAAAGGGAGCATCAGTTGGTATGTTCGTGCGGGCAAATGCGAACAAATCCGCATCGGGGATTT
>JAISNZ010000210.1 GCA_031275955.1 Desulfovibrio sp.
GCCTTCCCGCAAGGTCCTTTTTCCCCTATTCGATTTTCCCCAGGAAAAGGAAGAGGATGTTCATGAATTTGTCATATTCAAGGGGTTTGGCCAGATGCCCGCTCATGCCGCACTGGAAGGCTTTTTCCACATCTTCCTTGAAGGCGTTGGCGGTCATGGCGATAATGGGGACGGTGGCGGCATCGGGGCGATTAAGGGAGCGGATTGCTCTGGCCGCGCTGTGACCGTCCATGTTGGGCATTTGCACATCCATGAGAATGATGTCGTAGAAGCCGACCGGGGAAGCGCCGAAAGCCTCCACAGCTTTGAGGCCGTCTTCGGCCTCATCCACGATAAGGCCGGTTTCCTCAAGTTGGTCCATGGCAATGACGCGGTTGATCTCCACATCGTCCACCAGAAGAACGTGTTTTCCCCGCAAGGCGGAGAGATTGCCGACGGAGGCGATTTCCTCGGCGGCGGTTTCATCTTCCCGCAGCCAGATGGAGAAGGAGAATTCGCTCCCTTCGCCTTCGACGCTGTGTACCAGGATATCGCCGCCGAGCAGTTGCACGATGCTGCGGGAGATGGACAGCCCAAGTCCGGTGCCTCCGTAGCGTTGCGTGATTTTGCTGCTGCCCTGCTCAAAGGGGGTGAAGAGGGTCTCCTGGGCCTGGGGGGAGATGCCGATGCCGGAATCCGTTATGGAGAACCGAAGGAGGCTTTTCTCCTCTTTTCGTTCCTCCTGGGTAATCCGGAAGGTAACGGTGCCGCATTCGGGAGTGAACTTGACGGAATTCCCGAGGAGGTTGATGAGCACTTGGCGCAACCGGAGGGGATCGCTGACGAAACCGCGTTTTTCAAGCCCTTCGACAAAGACGTTGTAGACGATGTTCTTCTCCTGGCAGCGGGGTCTGATGATGGAGTCCACGCTGGCAAGCATTTTGGTGAGGTCAAAGGGATCTTCCGACAGTTCGATTTTCCCGGCCTCAATTTTGGAGATGTCAAGAATGTCGTTCAGCAGTCCCAGAAGGTGGTTGGAAGAGGTTTCAATCTGCAGGACATGGGTCTGGACCTCGGACAGGGGGGGGGGAACCGAGGTCAGCTTGCGCTTGATGATATTGGTCATGCCGATGATGGCGTTCATGGGGGTACGGATTTCATGGCTCATGCGCGCCAGAAAAGCGCTTTTCGATTCATTGGCCTTGTTGGCGGCAAGGGCGGCTTTTTCCAGTTCCCGTTGGGTCAGGCGCAGTTCCTGTTCCGCGACTGCGCGGAAGGAGACGTCGCGGGCCACGCCGAGGATGCCCACCGGGGTGCCGTCGAGATCAAAAAGGGGAGTGCGCACGGCGTCAAGGGTTTCGGAGTGTCCGTCGGCGAAGGTGAGATGTTCTTCGCAGTAGAAGGGTTTCTGGCTGGTCAGGGCCTGTTCGTCCTTGCTCGTGTCGGCGAAGGGATTCCCGGGGAAGATGTCGGCGGCTGAGGCGCCGAGGATTTGCTCAATGGGCTTGCCCGCCGCTGAGGCGAAACGGGGATTGACGGCCAGATAGCGGTTGCGGGTGTCCTTGTACCAGAGAAGGTCCGGCGAGGCGGAAAAGACGGTATCCAGCAGGGCGCGCTGCTCTTCAAGTTTCCTCTGGCCGTGGACGATGTCGGAGACGTCGGTGCTGGCGATGATATAGCCGATGTTCCGGCCTTCCTTGTCCGTCAGGTAGGAGGCCAGCCCCTTGTAATGCCGGCCGCTGCGCTCGTGGAAAAGGACATCGGGCTCGCGCCGGCTCAGGAGGCAGGCCAGGGGATTGGATCGGGAGTTGGGAGGGAAGATGCTGTTCCCGTCGTAAGATTTGCCGAGAACATCCTCCGGGGATTTGCCGATCAGCTCCAGGCCTTCCTCATTCATATACAGGATTTTGAACTCAAGGTCGGTGATGGTCAGTGCCCCCTTGACGCTCTGGACGAGGCTGTCGGCCATGTCGTCAAAGGAGTCCGCCAGGGCGCCGATTTCATCCTTGATGGGGGCATGGAAGCGGAAATTCCGTTCCCCGGCCCGGAAGCGGGAAATCCCGTTAATGAGGCCGGTAATGCTCCGGGTGAAGGCCGAGGCCAGCCAGATGGCGATGAGAATCACCAGGATGACCATGGCGCCGGTGCTGATGGAGAGGGCGTAGGCGGTTTCCAGAAGGTTGTCGCGGATGCCCCTGTATGTGGTTTCGGCAATATCCTTGAGTTCCGTATCCGTGGAGGTGATAATGCCGTTGATGACTTTTTCCGTGGCGTTGGCGGGGCTGTGGAAGTCTTCCAGACCGGCGCCGATGGCCACAAAGCCGAAACCGCGGCGGGAGGCGCCGTAGCGGCCGGTATAATAGGGAATCGCCGCGGCGGTGTTCAGTTTCCACAGGCCGCTCCAGAGGATGAGGAAAGAGCCGGAACCGCCGTCCCGGGTCAGGTCAAACCAGCCGGTGCATTGGGGGGCGAAGTTCAGATAGCGGCAGTCCAGACCCACCAGTCCCTGCTGGACAAGTTCCCTGGACGGTTTCCTGGCGTTGGATTGGTTCACAAAGGTGGGGACATCGACGATGAATTCGGCGTAGGGAAGGTTGCTGGCCTGCCATTCGTTGTAAATGCGATCCTCCAGCCAGGGGACCTGGGGGTCGCCGGTTGCGGCGTCGTAGCCGACGATGGAAAAATGGCGGGGGTGGACGATGCTGCGGCCTTTATAGTCCCAGATAAAGGCATAGTTTCCGGCCGAGGCGTCGGAAATCTCCGTATACCGTTCCCAGGTGGGCATAAGGTGGGTGGTGAATTCCATGATGTGGTCATGGTCCAGAGCCAGGGTGACATAGCCGGCTATCGCCCCGTTCTTTTCCACCGGCGTGGCCCAGCGAACCAGACCCCTGAAGCGTTTGCCCAGGGGATTTTCCTTGCCCGCGTAAGCGGATTTTTCCGGTTCAAAGGCTTCTCCGGCCTTGGCGGCGCTTTCCGGGGTGTAGATGCCGATGACGCGGGAGCCGACGTACTCGCCGATGACCTCGGAAACGTAAATCTCTCCGGGCTTCAGTTTCTTGAGTTCGGAGAAGTAGGTCTCCGCCTTGACAAAGGTGTTCTCTCTTCTGGACACATCCTTCAGTGTCGGATCCATGAGAGGGGAGGTCGTCACCTTGACGCGCTCCTGTCCGGCGGGATCGATGAAGGTCATCTCCAGATAGAGGGGCTTTTTTTCGTATGCGTAATATTCCGGGGGGCGATAGTGGAAGCTGTGATCGTTTTCCTCAATGGAGGAATGAATGGTCGGGGACGGCTGGGGAGGGTCGAGCCGTTGCCAGGAGGCCCCGTCCGGAGCCAGCTCCCATGCGCCCGGTTTGATGATGCGGCGATTCTGCTGCTGCAGGTAGATCCGGTATGCCTCGGGGTCCGGTTTGATGCTGGCGGCATGGAGAATGTTCTCATCCCGTTCATAGAGGAAATCCGCCACATGCTGGGCGGTATCCGTACTCATGCGCTCAATGTCTTCCGTCGCGCGGGCGTCCAGGGCTTCCTTGGCGTCGTTTACGGCGATGCGCCCGGCTGTGCGCAGGGCATCCTTGGCCTTGCCGGCGATCTCCTCCGTGCGCTGGATCAGGCCCTCGCCCAATTCGCTGGTCTGGTACCAGGCGAGGGATGCCAGGAGGATCAACGGCAGGACCTTGATCACGACAAAAAGGGCAATAAGTTTCGCCCGCATGCCGATGCCCAGCCGTTGAAACAGATTTTCCAGTCGGCGGCGGACGGGGCTGACCGTATTGTCCATACCGGGATCCTTTGGGCAGAGATTTTGCGGCACGTGTAGATGCTGTTTTCGGATAACAGCCTTCAGGGTTCAGACCCCGCCGGTATAGCGCAGGATGGGGCGATAGTCCCGCAGTTTCAGCGGCGCGAAGGCCGGGATTGTGCCGGCCGGGAGTCCTTTCTCTTCGTTGTCCGCCTTTTCTCCGGGCAGGGGCAGGCCAAAGGGCACGAAGGCTTGCGATTCCACAATAACCTGGGCGAGCCCTCCCGAGGCGAAGACCAGGGAGGGGCCGCCCGCCGGCACGTCGGCCAGGATAGCCTCTACAGCGGGAGGGATCGCCGCCTGCGGCGGCAGGAGTTCCTCCGCCGCGTCCGCGGCGGAATCCGGCCGGGCGGGGGATAAGGTTGCGGGTTCCCGGGAAATGTGCGCTCCCGGGGGCAGGGAAGCGGGTTCGTTTTGCCCCGGGGGGGGAGGGGTTTCCTCCGGCGCCGCCCGGCTTTTCCCTTCGGCAAGGACCGGCCCGTCCGGCAAAAGGGCCGGGGAGGCCTGCAAGGACGGCGCCGTCTCTTCCCGTGTTTCCGCCTCGTTTCTCTCAGGGGCGGAGGGCGCGGCCCCGGGGGCCGCCGTCTCCGGCGGGGAGGCCGCAAGGGCCGGCGTGGTTATTCTGCTCCGGTCGTTCATTGCCGGGGAAGCGCCCGGCGCATGGGTCGCGTTGCCGCGCAGGATATGCAGAAAATCGTTCCCCGTTTGTCCGGTAAAGGCAAAGAGCAGTCCGTTGGAGGCGCGCAACAGGGAAATGGGCGCCGTGCCGCCGTGAATGCCCACATAGGCCGGCCGGGAACCAGGCTCTATGGTTATCCAGCCATCCTCCCGCGCGGGAGGCGCCGCCTCGGCCCCCCCGGCCCTGGTCGGGAAGGCGGCGGGCAGGAGGGCGATGGAACACAAGCCCAGAAGGAGGGGAAGCGAAGATATGTTCATGGCGGAAAGCCGGGTGTTGATCGCGCAGGGTCCAGACACCGAAACAATTTCATTGTTCCCGAATTTTCAAAGACCGATCTTATGATGAAGCGGGGGAATGTCAAGGGGGTCCTCCTTTTCAGGGGAAAAATTTCCTTTGCCCGCCTTTTGGAGCGGACTTGACCGGCCAAAGCCCGGAGGGATAGAACTGGGCAGTTTCCCCCGGAGTCGCCATGCCCTCTGCCCGCCTGCTTATAGTCGATGATGAACAAGGAATCCGTTTTTCTCTGCGCGGCATTCTGGAAGATGAGGGCTACAGCGTTCTTGAAGCGGACAGCGCCGAAGCCGGCTTGGTCCTGCTTCAGGCCGAGAGCGTCGATCTTATTCTGCTGGACATCTGGCTGCCGGGCATGGACGGTCTGGGCATGCTGGACGAGATCCACCGTCTCCATCCTTCGCTGCCGGTGATCATGATCTCCGGCCACGGGTCCATAGAGACGGCCGTGACGGCCATCAGGAAGGGGGCGCATGACTTTGTGGAAAAGCCTCTTTCCCTGGAGAAGGTGATCCTTGCCGTGGACAGGGCCTTGGCCTTTCAGGCTCTGAAGCGGGAAAACACGGGTCTGCGCGAACTTCTGGAAGGCAGGAGCGAAGGCGCCCTCACGGGAAGATCGCCGGCCATGCGCGTCCTGTATATGCAGATTGAGCGCGTGGCGCCTCTGGACACCTGGGTGCTCATCACCGGCGAAAACGGCACAGGCAAAGAATTGGCGGCCAGGGCCATTTACAACGGCAGCAAACGGAACGGCAAACCCCTGATTGCCGTCAATTGCGCGGCCATTCCTGAAGATCTCATTGAAAGCGAACTGTTCGGCCACGAGCGGGGGGCCTTCACCGGGGCTGAGGCGGCCAGGGAAGGCAGATTTGAAATGGCCCATCAGGGCACCCTGTTTCTGGATGAAATCGCCGACATGAGCCTGAAG
>JAISNZ010000243.1 GCA_031275955.1 Desulfovibrio sp.
GCAGATACCGGCCACGGCCACCCAGCGGATTTCATAGACCTGCATGAGAAAGTCGGCGACAATCACCAGAGCATCCGGGTTGTCCACCTCGCCTATGAAGGCGTACTGGCCGGACTTGATTTTGTACATATTGGTGCAGGCCCTGACCAGAAAATTCAGCCAGCGATAATGGAAGGCGCTCCGGGCGATACGCGACAAAATGGCCTTGTCGGCATAGCGGGACAGATAGTGGTAGGCCCGTAAATCCACATCCGAGGAATGGCGCTCGAAACTGGCGGTGTCCGTTTTGATGCCGAACTGCAGGGCCGTGGCCAGCAGTTTGCCGGGCCTGATTTCCAGGTTGTAGAGGTACTCGGTCAGAAGAGTGCTGGTGGCCCCGTAATCGGGGCGGATGTCGCTGTACTCGACCTCCGGGGGAACCTCCGCCGGCGGATGGTGGTCAATGACAATGGAAAAGGACAGATTCCGGAACAGGACATGATGGTGGGGCTGGGAATCCACAAGGGCCAGACGGGTAAAACCGCGCGGGAATTCCGGGGAATATTCCCGCATGCGGATGCGCGTGTAGCGGATCATCGCCAGATTATCCGGCCTGGTAACCGCGTTGATTTTGGCGATGACAGCCTCATGCACCCTGTGGCTCAGAATGCGCCGCAAGGCCATGGCAGAGGCCATGGCGTCGGGGTCCGCGTTTACGAGAATAAGCCAGCGGTCCTCGCGCGAAAAAAGACGCATCAAAGAGGAAAGCCTGGGGATGGCGCGAAAATAACTCATCAGAATTTTCCTGGAGTATCGTTCATTTGCTCCAGCCGTTATGGCATTTTACGCTTGAAACAGTTCGCTTACGGCCTGCCGGCCTGCCCCTGTTTCGCTGCAAGGATTTGCAGGCAAATCCTTGCAGCGCAAATGACACATTTTCAATGGTAATTTGCTCTAGCGCAGCCTGATCCCCGGCGAAATCACGGGCAAGCGGCGCATTCCAACCATTGGCGGACCAGGGGGAGGGACATTTCCACCTGGGGCCAATGGAACAATTCCAGCATGATCACGGCCTGCGGGGGCGATGCGCGAATCAGACGCCGGGCCAGGGCCATGCCGCCGGCGTCCAGAACCGTCAGGGGCAGGTGGGCGTCCCTGTCCGGGCCGGGGGCGCTGAGGTGGAGGAGTTCCGTCCGGATCAAAATGGCGTCTTCCTCCAGAAGCCTTTCCTGCCCATAGGCCAGAATATGCCCCAGATCTAGACAAAAGCGCAAGCCATAATCAGAGGCAAGGGAGGCAAGGGAACGGAGATCGTTCTCCCGCGTGTTTTCCAGGAGAAAAATGCCGGGGTCCCTCCCGCGGGCGGCAACATTTTCCAGAAAGAGCGGCAGAGCGCGCCCGATCCCGTTCTGGAGGGGGGGAGGATGCAACACCGCCCTGCCCGGATGCAGGCAGGCGGCTTTCTCCAGCAGAAGGCAACAGATTCGGGCGGCCTCCGCCGGCATTTCCCAGGGCAGATCCAGAGGCAGATGCAGATGAAAACGCAGGGGCAAGCGGCCGAGATCCGGGGGGATGTCGTCGGCGCTGTAAGCCAGGGACGAGGCTGTCTCCAGAAAGAGCAGGCCCGCCTCATCCGCGCGGCCGGCCAGAAAACGGCAATTGTCCGCCAGAGATCCGGGAAAGACCCAGGAAGGGAGAGCCAGAAGCCTGCCGGGCAGGAAAGATCCGCCCGCAAGGGAGGGAAAAGAAGGATTTTTCACTGCCGGCAAACTTTTTGCATGCGTATGGACAGAAACGTCACCTTTCAGACGAATCCTCCGGAGCAGGCCTGTTTCAAGCGGTAATTGCCATCAGAAAGGCAGGTTTTCATGCCAGACATCAAATCCCGTTTACAGCACTATCTGAATCCCCTGCATATCTATTGCCGCCTGAAAAGCTGCGGCCTGTCCAGCCAGACGGCCATCCGGATGACCGCCGCCTATGAACGCCTCTATCGCGTCTTCGGTCTGAACCGCCAGGAAGGCTGAACGGATTTCACTTCAGCAGGGCCTCCAGCCTGTCCATGCAGGCGGATTGCGAAAATCCGGCCTCGGCGAAGGCTCTGCCCGCCCGGCCCATGGCCTGCCGCCTTTCGGCAACGCGGGACAGCTTTGCGACTTCTTCCGCCATCTCCATCCCGGGAAAAGAGCGACCCCAGTCGTCGCAGGCCGGAAGGTCCGGGGCATTCCTCCGCTCTTCCTCGGGCAGGGGAAAAAGAAGCCCGTTGACGCCGTCGGAAACAAGCTCGGGGATATTGCTGACGCGGAAGGCGAGAACGGGTTTGCGCGCCAGCATGGCCTCCAGGAGAACGAAACCGAAGCCTTCCCAGAGCGAGGTGAGGACGAAGAGATCGACGGCCTGCCAGAAACAGGACAGATCCTCCTGAAAACCGGCAAAAAGGACCTTTTCCTCCAGTTCCAGGCGTCCGGCCAGAAGGCGCAATTCCCCCTCCCGCTCGCCGCTGCCGGCAATGACCAGGCGGCAATCCACTCCGGCATCGAGCAACCGCCTGCCCAGATGAAGAAAGAGATGCTGCCCTTTCTGGCGGTTCAAGCGGCCGGCATTGCCCAGCACCAGGGGGCGCTCCGGCCGGGGAAGACGCGCCAGATCCGCCAGGGGCCCACGAAGGGTTCCCTTTTCCAGATCACGGGCGCAACGATCCATGGCCTGATCAAAGGCGGCCTGATCCAGACCGTTTGGCAGCACGCTGACCCGCCCGGGGGGAAGAAGGCGGGCGTTGTTCCGGAAAATCATGCGCCTGGTGGCCTGGGAATTGACAATGAGCCGGGTGATAACCCTGCCGTAGAGGTAGCGGTTGAAGGCGGAATTGCGCACCGGCAGGGCGCTGCCCCGCCGCATAAGGATCCGGGTAACCCCGGCCGCCTTGGCGGCAAGTCCTCCGGATTTCAGATCCGCCGGCAGATTAAGGATAACAGCTTCAGGTTTCTCCCGCAGGAAAAACCGGATCAGCCGTCCCATGAACAGGGGGTTGAGAAAGGACAGCCGCCCCACAGGCAGGGGGACGCTCCGCACCGTTCCGGCCTGTTCCCTGGCCCTGGCGTACAGGGCGCCGCGCGGGTGACAGAGGAGAAAGACCCGCCAGCCTCGCCCGGCCAGGGACAAAGCGGCGTCCAGATGCCATTTTTCTCCGCCCCCCCAGGCAATGGCGCTGTTACAGAAGCAGATTGTCTTCATGGGACAGGAAAAACAAAAAAGAGAACGGCCTCAGAGAAAAATCCCGGGGTTGTCGACGCGGACAAGGTTGTCGGCCGCAAGGCATTCGGCAATCTGAACGGCGTTCAGGGCCGCGCCTTTACGCACATTGTCGGCCACAATCCAGAGGTTGAGGGTGTTGGGCTGGGAAAAATCCTCACGGATGCGCCCCACAAAGACCTCATCCTCGCCGGCGGCATCCAGGGGCATGGGATACAGCTTCAGGGAGGGATTATCCACAACCCGGACACCCGGGGCGGCGCTCAAAAGGGCACGGGCCTCCGCCGGGGAGAGCTTTTTGGCCAGGGCGACGTTGAGGGCTTCGGAATGGCCGTAAAAGACCGGAACGCGCACGGTGGTGGCAGTGACCCTGACTGCGGGATCGCCCATGATTTTGACTGTTTCCATGGTCATTTTCATTTCTTCCCTGGTGTAGTCGTTCTCCAGGAAGACATCAATGTGCGGCAGGCAGTTGAAGGCTATACGGTGCGGGTAGACGGAGGATACCGGCTCCTGCATGTTGAAGATTTGCCGGACCTGGGCGTCCAGTTCCGCAACCCCCTTCTGCCCGGTTCCAGAAACGGCCTGATAGGTGGAAACGACCACCCGCGTGACGCCGGCGGCCTTGTGCAGGGGGGCAAGGACAACAACCATCTGGATGGTGGAACAATTAGGATTGGCGATAATGCCCCGGTGTCCCGCGAGATCGCGCCTGTTGACTTCCGGGACGACTAAAGGACAGCGATCATCCATGCGCCAGGCGCTGGAATTGTCCACCACCACGCAGCCGCGCGCGACGGCCTTCGGGGCGAAGCGCTCCGAAACGGTTCCGCCGGCGGAAAACAGGGCCAGATCAACGCCCGCGAAGGAGTCTTCCCGCAGCTCCCGGACCTCCAGATTCCCTTCGCCAAAGGGCACCAGAGAACCTGCCGAGCGGGAGGAGGCCAGGGGGATGACCTGCCTGGCGGGAAAAGCCCGTTCTTCCAGGATTTTCAACATCTCCCGCCCGACGGCGCCGGTTGCGCCGACAACGGCAACAGTCAAATTGGCAGTCATGGGGCCTCTCCGGACATCAAGATACGTCTCCAGGAAGGACAAAGACTACATCAAGCCGCAGCGTTTGACAACTGTTCAGACAGGCACTGTCGCGAGCACATGATATGACCGGGTTAGGTAGCACATGAATTGACCGATGAGGAGTCTCAAAAAGGAGGCTCCTGTGTGAATACAGAAGGGACGGCACGGCGGTTATTCAACGCCTCAAGGAGGCTGTGCCCTTGGAAAAGGCGCTGAGCAGGCTAAGGGGCATTCTTGAGAGCGGTACCGTGCTCGCCCAGGACGGCGCTCCTCTGGATATCGTGGTGGATGCCGTCCTTGTACATTCCGATACCCCCAATGCGGTAAAAATCTGCCGTGCGGCCAGGGAACTCATGAGGCAACTCGGCGTCTCCTGTCTTCCCTTTGGCGGCAACGGGGATTGAGAGTAAATTACCATTGAAAATGTGTCATACCATTTCTTATGACCGCTACCGTCACGAGCGCTCCATCCAACTTGAAATTCAATGCAAAAACAGGCCAGCATATTGCGTTATAAATAGGAAACGGTATAATTTGCTCTGCAGGGGTTTGCTGCAAATCCACGCAGAGCATTGCACGTGTGAAATGCTTCAGAGTATAGGAAGTCCGAACTTACGCTTTCTGTTTTTCTCCGGGCTGCGCTCCCCGGCGCCGGACGGCGCAAAGGAATTGCGCCTTCGCGGCGGGCGGCTGCCGGCGGTTACCTCCCAGGCTGCTCCGCGCTGCCAAGATAGGCGCGGAATCCCCCCAGATCGGTGATTTCTTTGGCCGATGCCAGAGGGTATGTCTCGCTGAGAAAACCCTTCACCTCCTTGTCATCCTCCAGAATCACTGTTCCCAGGCTCAGGGGCGGCCTGATGCCGGACAGGAAGGGTCCGACGTTGTCCATGGGGAGATTCCAGATCTCCGCCTCCAGAGCCCGGCCACAGCCATCATCTGTGCGCAGTATGGCCGGCCGCGCGGGTTCGCCCGGCAGAACGAACATCCTGTAGCGCGGTGCCGTGCGGCAAGTTCGGGAAAATGTGCCCCCAAGCGCGGTGATCTGATGGTTCAGGGCCAGACCGCGCATATGGGCGCCGACAACGGCGATTTCCATGCATTCGCGCCTCCTCTGCCTTCGGCAGGCGCCAAAGGGGAGATTTGCGGTTTTGTGATATGCTTCCGCCAGGGGCAAAAGCCGCTTTTCGCCAAACGCGCCTGCCAGCATGGTAACGCCAAAGGGAAGGTTGTCCCGGGTGAAGCCGGAAGGCACGGCGATAGCGGAAAGATCCAATAAATTGACATAATTGGTGTAATAACCCAGGTTCGCATTGAGTCTGAAGGGATCCCGCCGAAGCTGCTCAATGGTGTAGATGGTTGGTGCTGTGGGCACAAAAAGCATGTCCAGTTCTCTCCACAGGGGCCTTGTCAGGGCGCGGAGTTCCCGGAGGCGATACTGACAGCGGTAGGCGTCAGCCGCCGTGAATTTCTTTGCGCCCGTCACAATAGCGGTCACCACCGGGTCGACCTGCCCGGCGTGCGTCTCCAGAAATTCGCCGAAGGCGGCATAGCGTTCGGCAAGACAGGGACCGGCATAGAGCAGATTGCCGGTTTCCTGAAAAAAGGCAAAAGGCAGGCGGCGTTCCCGCCCTCCCAGGTCCCGCAGGCGCTGTACGCCCTCATCGAACAGGCGCTGGTATTCCTTGTCTCCGTAAAATTCCAGCTTGTCCGGGACGCCGAAGACAAAGGGTTTCCCCCGCCGGATGTCACCGTCAGAGCGAGGGAGGCGCGAACTTCGCGGACAGGGTCCGGCGGATTCCCTTGCCCCGCTGCCGGCGAGGATTTCATATACTTCAACGGCATCACTGCATTGCAGAGCAAAAATTCCCACACAGTCCAGATTGCGCGAGGCGGGCACCACGCCCTCGGTGGACAAAACCCCGCGGGTGGGTTTGAGACCGATAATGTTGTTGAAGCCCGCGGGCACGCGGTTGGAACCCGCCGTATCCGTCCCCAGGGAAAAAGAAACGAGCCCCGTGGCGACCGCGTAAGCCGAGCCCGCGCTGGAACCTCCGGAAATATACTGGGGATTATGGGAATTGGGGCAGGCTCCATAGGGGGACCGGGTGCCCACCAGGCCGGAGGCGAATTGGTCCAGATTGGTTTTGCCCACAGCCAGCGCCCCCGCCTGAAGCAGAAGCTCCACCACCGGCGCTGATTTTGCAGGGGCATAGGCATAAGCGGGACACGCCGCTGTGGTTTCCAGTCCGCGGACATCAATGTTGTCTTTTACGGCGAAAAAAAATCCGTACAGGGGAAAACGGGTGGCCCGTTCCTCCGGAGCAAGCAATTTCGCCGCTCTTTCCAGTTTTTTTGCGGCGTCCAGGAGAGCCTTTTCACTGAACAGAGAAATCCAGACTCCTCCGGGGCTTTCCGCACGGATGCGTTCCAGGATTTGCGAAACCGCTTCAGAGGGTGCGCCCCCGGCGGCGTACCATGCGCGCACGGCAGGGAATGTCGGCTCTACGGGAAAATCTGTCATACCTGTCTCCCCGGGAAAGAGTGATTCTGGCCAGGCAGCGTCACCTGCCATACACAGGAAAAGGGCATTGCGCTTTTCTCTGCAGTACAGGCATGGCTTCAAGCAACGCGCGTGTATATTCTCTGTCCGGATTGGTGAAAATTTTTTCCGTCGGCGCATATTCCACCATCTCGCCGCGGAGCATAATGATGATTCTTTCAGACAACAAACGCAGGACACTCAAATCGTGAGAGACAAAAATCATGGAGAGCCCCAGAGAACTCCGAAGGTCATCAAGCAGGGCCAGGATTTGTCCCTGGACAGAAACGTCCAGAGCCGTCGTCGGTTCATCCAGCAATAAAATTGCCGGATTGGGGGCAAGAGATCTGGCAATGCCTATCCGCGCCTTTTGTCCCCCAGAAAGCTGGTGGGGCAGGCGATCCAGAAGATCACGCGGAAGACGCACCATATCAGCCAGTTCAAAAACGCGATCCCGGATCGTCGCCCTGTTGCGCATGCGACAGAGCGTATACAGGGGATCGGCGATGCTGCGGAAAGCGGTGAAGCAGGGATTCAGGCTGCTGGCGGGATCCTGAAAAACCATCTGAATGTCCGCGCGCAGAGGGTTGGAGGCGAAACTCTCCGGGCTGTACAGGCTGATCGTCTGCCCCCGCAGGCGCAAGACGCCTAATTCTCCATCCTGCGGGCTGGGGGAAAGATCGATAAGACGGGCGATCATGCGGACAAGAGTTGATTTGCCTGACC
>JAISNZ010000047.1 GCA_031275955.1 Desulfovibrio sp.
TCCTCCACCAGGGCGACGTGATTGCCGCGGATGTTGGTCATGATGAAATCATAAGGCTCCCCGTTGAACTCCCCGGACTCGAAAAGCGGCTCATAGCGATAGGCGCTGGACAACTCCACGGCCCGCCCGCTCTCGACAGCCTCGATGGCGTCCGCGTCCGTGATGATGATCGAGTTGTCCAGATACGGCGCGTTGAATGCCGCGTCCGTGCCCAGAGAACCTACGCGGTGCTCTTTCTGCGGCTCCTCCGCGCTTTCCGGGTAATGCCCGAGCAGCAGGGGCAGGCCGTTGAAGGTGCCGGCGCCCTTGGCCAGTTCCGCGCCGGAACGGTAGCCCTGGTAAATCTTCTCCGGGTCCAGGCCGCGCTCCCTCCAGTTGGGAATCTCCCGCCCGTAGTAGGGGTTCACGGTCTCCTTGCTGATGTGGGACACTTCCACATGCAGAAATCCGTTCTCGTCGAAACGGCGCCGGGAGGCCGTGTCGAAGGTGAGATGGTCGGCGGAGAAGGGCTTGAGCGGTGGGTTGTTCATGCCGTTTTCCTCTCCGGCTCCGCCCTGTTCCGCAGGATTTCGCCTCCCGTTTCGGCCCCGGCTTCCAGGGCCTCCGCCTTGATGCCTTCCGGCAGCCCGGGCAGATATTCATCCGGGTTACCGTCAATCGCCGCCCGCGCGCCTTCCGGGGTGACGATCTCCGCCTGGACAAGGGCCGCGAGGCGATCGGTATTGCCCTGCCGGATAACGCTCTCAACCTGGCGGTCCTCGCCGCCAAGCTCACGGAAATGGAAAGTCAACTCCGGATTGACGCGACCGGAAACGTGCAGCTGGACGCAGTCCAGGGCCTTGGCGATGCCGTCATGCAGGATGGCCTCCTGCTGGCTGGCGATGTGGTCGTAATAGTTGCGGATGTCGCTTTCGCCGGTGGCGTTGAATCCCGCCGGCGATATGCCGAGGATCTTGACCGCCGGGGTGCGGTTGATGGCGCAGATAATTTCCAGGTCCTGCCGGACTATATCCGTCACCCCGGAAAGCGGCGTTTCAACTTTCACAATGTCTTCCGATTCTTTGTCAATGGCGAAGATGCCGTCATTGCTGCGGGTCTCGACCATGTACCGGACGCGGGAATCAAGCGCGTTCGTCGCCGCGCTTTGCATCAGCACTTCATGCATGTTGGTTTTCAAGACCATGTCGCTGAACTTCCCGAGCAGGCGGCTTGTGGAGGTGCGATCCTTTTGGAAGTGCAAGACGTAGTCCCACAATATCTGAGCGTGCGGAATCCCGAAAAAGTTGTAGGCCGGCTTGAGCAAAAGCGGCACGTTGCCCGCGCTGATCTTGATGAAGCGCGAGGCGTGGACCTCACGCCCGAGCACCCACCAGGAACCCGGCTCAAAGTAATCCGGGGCGAGTGGATCGGAACTGTTGTAGCTGCCGGGGAAAATGTTTACCGGCTCAATCACCTTGAAGCCCCTCAGCCTGCCTGGCCCAAGTTCCGCGGACTTGTCCGAGATATCAAGGGGGAGAGCCAGAGTGTCCGGCGCGTCCGTGTCGATGTAGATCAGGCAGCCGCCGAAATAGCGGGTCAGCGTCGCCGCCTCGCGGAACACCTGGCGAAGCCTGAAATCATCCACGGCCCTTTCCACCGCCGCCGTTCCTTCGTTTTCGCCGTCTTCCCCGCCGTCAAGCTCTATCCATTCCCGGAGCATATCGTCCGCCACAGTCTCCACGCAGGCCGAGACCAAACCGTTTTGCTTCAAAAAAGACAGCGCGGAGTACCCGATAAAACCGTTGGCCATGGGGGGCTGCCCCAGCTGGAAAGCGTGCTGGATCAGGGAATAGACCCCTGTTCCTTCCAGCCTGGAATCCATCGCCAGAATCATTTCTTCCGCGGTGTCAGGCGGCGCGCCCAGGGTGCGGGGAGGACCGAACCATTGTTTGATCTTCTCCATAGTCGGAAGGTCCGAAGCGTAGGGCAGGCCGGAGTAAAACGGGTTTCCACCCGGCCCGGCCCTTTTTTGCGCCGCTGGATCGGTGAAGGCCTGCGCCCTTTTTGCTTTTTTGTTTCTTGCGCTCATCTCAGCGGTCTCCTGGCGCGTTTGACGTTGGCGGGGTTGAAATTCATCCTCGGCCTGAGCGAGAAGCGCCGCAGGGCCTGGGTGGTGGCGTCCACCTGATCGTCGTGGGCCGCGGCCGGGAACTGGAGCAGCTCGGCCTCGTACTCCCCTGTCCAGGGGCAAGCCTGGGGGTGCGGGATATAAACGTTGCCGGCCTCAAAAAGCGGGGTTACGGCATGGGCGCGGGCCGTCTTGCTCCCGTCCGGCTCGACGGGAATGATCCCCGCCACCGTGTGCTTCAAGCTGTCGATGACCGCCGGGCCGTTGGCCTTGTCCTCCACCAGTTTTTCCAGGGCCAGGGGCCATTTATCCGACAAGACGCGAAAAGCCCGCATCGTGGCGGTGAAGCCCAGCCGCCCCCGCACCTGATCCAGGAGGAAATGGCGGGCGTCCTCCCTGCCCCAGACCTGGCCGACGACAAAGTCCGAGTCCTCGCTGTCCTTGAAGGCCATGTCCCAGGAGATCAGGAGCTTGTCGAAACGCTCTGGCAGGTCTTTGGGCAGCCAGTAGCGCAGCCACTCTTTCCGGAACACCGCCCCGCCGTCGGGCGCCGGATGCTGCTGGTAGAGGGCCTCCCAGTCGCGCAGACCGAGGGTCTGCCTGATGGCCAGCAGGCGTTCCAGAGGATAGCGCTCCGGGTGCAGGGCCTCGCCCGTGAGCCGGTGCTCTTCATCCCGCTCGGCAATGGCCGGAAAATCCAGACAGCGCCAGGCATCGCCCTCGCCGGCGCGTTCCGCTTCCAGAAGCCGCCCGGCCAGGTCGTCCATGTGCCAGCGGGTCTGAATCAGCAGGATGCCGCCGCCGGGGGCGAGGCGGGTGTACAGGGTGGAGGTGTACCAGTCCCAGACCTTGGCCCGGATGGTGGGGCTGTCGGCTTCGGCCCGGTCCTTGATGGGGTCGTCGATGATCAGGATGTCCCCGCCCATGCCGGTGATGCCCCCGCCCACCCCGGCGCTCCGGTAACTGCCGCCGTGGCCGACAATCTCGAAAATATCCGAGTTGCGCAGGTAATTGCCGCTGGCCACGGCGCGGATGTTCTTGCCGGACAGGGTGACCCCAGGGAAAAGTTCCGGATACGCCTCGCCGTCCATGATCCGCTGCACGTCCCGGTTCATGCGGCTGGACAGGTCGGCGCTGTAGGACGTGCTGATGATGCCCAGGTCCGGGCGGCGCCCGAAGGCGTAAGCGGGGAAGCGCCTGCTGGCCAGTTCGCTCTTGCCGTGCCGGGGCGGCATGGTGATCATCAGGCGGGGGGAGGCGCCTGCGCGCACGTCTTCCAGAAAGGCGTCCAGGCCCCGGCAAATCTCCTCATGCACCCAGCCCATCCGGTAGCCGGGCATGGTCTGGAGGACAAAGGCGTAAAAGCTCTCCCGCGCCAGGGCGAGGCGCAAAAGCTCTCCGGCCTGGGCCGGCGGAAGATCGGCCAATGCCGCCCGGATCATTTCTCCTCCTTGCCGAAGGCCGCGCGGGCCAGGATCAGGCGCTCCTCCGAAGAAAGGGCGCCCAGATCAATGACAGGGGCGGGGCGCATGCTCTGGTCGGAACTGGTGTGGTCGACGCGCTGTTTCGGCCTGCCGAAGCCCCATTCCAGCAGGCTGTTGGAGGCCGAGACCCTGGCGGCGTCGCTGGAGCCGTTGGCGGCGATCCGGGCCAGATTCTCCACGGCCCCCGGACCGTAGCGCCGGGACTGCCGCGCCAGATCCTCAAAGCCGAGCACCTCGGCCTCGGCTTCCGTCAGCGCGGGCAGTTTTTTCAGCCGCGGCCTTTTGCTCACTTCTCCAGCCATGACCTGATTCCCATGATCAGCAGGCCGACCAGGCCGCCGACGATGACGGTTATGCCCACCCTGTGGGCGTGGCGCCTGGCCAGGATCATGTCTTCCAGCGCCTGGTGGTGGGCGATGTGCGTCGGCCCGTCGATCAGGTTCGCCGCCTTCAGGGCCTCGGCCACGGCCTCCTTGACGGCGGAGCGGATCTCTTCCCTGGTCAGGCCGCTCATCCGGCCTTCCCCTTCAGTTTCTCCACGGTGCGCAGGCCGCCGATGCCGAGCATCCCGAACATCAGCTCCCAAAGCACCCCGTCCAGACCGGGCGGAACCGGGGCGTCCGGGAACCAGACGGCGGCGGCCCAGATCCAGAAGGGCCGGACGAGGTACTGAAAGGCCACGGCCAGGCCGCAGATCCAGCCGATGAACGGACGCCAGCCGGAAACGAAGACAGAATCGTGCGCCGCCTCGGTCTTGTTGATCTCCCGGTTGTCCGCGCTTTCCTGGACAACGGCGGCCAAAAGGGCGCTTTGGTATTCCGCCTCCGCCCTGGCCCGGGCGTTGGGGTCGGGAATGAGATCCAGGATCTTGTCCACAAGGGGGCCGAGGACCGGGAGGAAGGCCGCCAGAGCCATCACGCGCCCCCTTTGCAGCGCTCGTATGCCCGGCGCAGCCTGACGTCGTACTGGTTCGCGGCATAGCCCGGACCGTTGTAGCGGGCGGCGAACCCGGCAAAGTCCCGCGCGGCCAGGAAGCGGACCTGGCCCTGAGATTTGAGCAAGGCGCAGAAGGATTCCAGCTGCTCCGCCTCGCCCCGCTCCTGGGCGGCGACGAACGCTTCCACGCTGTCAAAGCCGCAGGCGGCGTAGTTGAAGCCCATGATCTGGAACAGGCCAAAGGAGGCGGAGCGAAGGGCCGCTTTCCGGTTGATCCGGGCGGCGGCGTTCAGGCGTTCCCATTCGGCCGCGCCGCCCCGGTATTGCTTCTTGTCCCAGCGGGGGTAGACGAGGTTTGGGAAGTTTTTGGCCAGGGGCACGGGGTCAAGGCCCCGCGTCTGGAGTTCCCGCCAAAATTGATGCCCCTCAAAGAGGATCTTCGGCCTGCCGTCCGGCAGGAAGCCGGAGCCGGAAGACTCCACGGAAAGCACCGCCTTGACGGCGCAGGGATCGACGCCGATTCGGGCGGCGGCGGCGCGGATGTCGGAAGAGGAAAGAGCCATGCTGTACCCCGCTTGTTTTGGGCAATGCGGACGCCGGAGGGTTTGCGCAGGCGGCTGGGTTTTTCGCGGCTCAGCCTGCCGGCGAAAAGGTCTGGTTTCTCCACTCAAGGAGGGTGTAATATTCGGCGGAATATCTGCGGTTATGCCGCTTGCCTTCAATCGCGATTGGCGGGGCTGGCGTCAT
>JAISNZ010000052.1 GCA_031275955.1 Desulfovibrio sp.
CCGCGATCCCGCGGGGGGCGGGAAGGCCGGGCGGTATCTTCCGGGTTCCAGGCGATGCCCCGGGCTTCCTGCAGGACGACCCTGCGTGACGCCCTGATTCTATCTCCATTGATCTCAATAACCTTTACGGTAATGATGTCCCCCGGCCTGACCACGTCCTCCACTTTTTCCACCCGCTCGGCGGCCAGCTGGGAAATGTGGACAAGGGCCTCCATGTTGGGCGCCAGTTCCACGATACACCCGATTTCCAGGGTTTTGACGACCCTGGCCTCGTAATTTTTCCCCAGTTCCGCCCTCTGGTCATATTGGAGCACCAGTTCTCTGGCCTTTTCCAGGGCCTCCAGCGAGGGGGCGAAAATCGCCACTTTGCCGGAATCGTCGATATCCACGGAAGCGCCTGTCTCCGCGGTGATGGCCTTGATATTCTTGCCGCCGGGGCCGATGATCAGGCGGATGACGTCCGGATTCACCTCCACCTGGATATGCTGCGGCGCGTGGCGGGAAAGCTCGGCGCGTGGGGCGGGCAGGGCCTTGGCCATTTCCGCGAGAATGTGCAGCCGGGCCACCTTGGCCTGTTCCAGGGCGCGGGCCATGATTTCCGTGGAGATGCCCGTCACCTTGATGTCCATCTGCACGGCGGTCACGCCGTCAGCCGTGCCGGCAATCTTGAAATCCATATCTCCCAGGGCGTCTTCGTCGCCCAGGATATCCGTGAGCACGATATGCTCTTTCCCTTCCTTGATCAGGCCCATGGCGATGCCGGCCACAGGAGCCTTCAGGGGCACGCCCGCGTCCATAAGGGAAAGACAGCCGCCGCAGACGGCGGCCATGCTGGAAGATCCGTTGGATTCCAGTGTTTCCGCCACGACCCGGATAGTGAAGGGGAAGGTGTCGTCCGCGGGCAGAACCGGGCGCAGAGCCTTTTCCGCCAGGGCGCCGTGCCCGATTTCCCGGCGTGAGACGCGCACAGGCTTTACTTCGCCCACAGAGAAGGGGGGAAAGTTGTAGTGGAGCATGAATTTTTTGGTCAGATCCCCGACCAGGGAGTCCATGCGCTGTTCATCCGTGGAGCTGCCCAAGGTGGCGATGACCAGGGACTTGGTTTCACCCCGGGCGAAGATGGCCGAACCGTGCGCCCTGGGCAGGGGGCCGGTTTCAATGAGGATGGGACGCACCGTCCTGGTGTCGCGGCCGTCGATGCGGATTCCTTCCTTGCGGATCCGCTCCCGGACGATGGTCTTTTCCAGCTCGCCCAGGATTTCGCCAAGAGCGGCCTGAGCCTCGGGAGAGGCGGCATAGGGAGAAGCGGCGGAGGTGAGGGCCGCCAGGGCCTTTTCCCTGATCGTCTTTTTGGCCTCCCTGCGGCGCATCTTTTCCGGCACGGCCAGGGCGGCCTTGAAGTCCGGCAAAATGGCCTTGGTGATGAATTCCTTCAGGCCGGAGAGATCCGGGGACTCCTTGAGGGGCCGTTTCTCCTTGCCCGCCAGACGGGTCAGTTCCACCTGGGCCTCGATGAGGGGCCGCATTTCGGTATGCGCCCAGGCCAGGGCTTCAGCCACCACGTTTTCCGGCACAAAGAGGGCGTCGCCTTCCACCATGACGACCGCTTCCCGGGAAGCGGCGATGATGAAGTTCAAATCGCTGTCCTTCAACTCCGTCAGGGTCGGATTGAGGATAAAGGCTCCGTTGATGCGGCCTACGCGCGCTCCGGCCACCGGGCCCGCAAAGGGGATGGAGGAAAGGGACAGGGCAAGGGAAGCCCCGGTCAGAGCCAGGACATCGGGGTCATTTTCCTGATCCGCGGAAAGCACCGAGGCCAGGATCTGGACCTCGTCGCGGAACCCTTTGGGGAACAGGGGCCGCATGGGCCGGTCGATGAGCCTGGAGACGAGGGTTTCCCGCTCCGAGGGACGGCCGATTTCCCGACGGAAAAAACTGCCCGGAATGCGGCCGGCGGCGTACATCTTTTCCGTGTAGTCCACCGTCAGCGGGAAAAATCCCAGATCCCGCTCCAGAGGCTGGCTGCAGGCCGTGACCATGACCACGGTTTCGCCGCACTGCATCCAGACGGCGCCGTCGGCCTGATTGGCGATCCGCCCGGCCTCCATGATGATTTCCCTGCCGCCCAGGATCGCGCGTACGCGGGTATTGGCAAAAACACTCATAAAAACTCCTTGCAGGGGCATCCGGGAAAAAAGAAGCCGCGCGGACAGCCGCTCCCAAGGGGCCCCGCAAGGGGCTGGCTTCCTCTGTCCGGAATTCCCTTCGCAACTTTTTTGATTGGGGCATCATCGCCCCGCGCCGCAAGAAAAAATCCTGGGAAGACCATGTCTTCCCAGGATGCGCCGCCGCTATTTGCGCAGGCCAAGTTTTTCAAGAATGGTCCGGTATCGCTGAACATCTGTTTTTTTCAAATAGTTCAACAGATTGCGGCGGCGTCCCACCAGCTTGAGCAGTCCCTGGCGGGAATGAAAATCCTTTGTGTGCGTTTTGAAATGAGAGGCCAGATCCTGGATCCGGGCGGAGAGCAGGGCAATTTGCACCTCGGGCGAGCCTGTATCTCCTTCATGTTTGGCGTGGGCGTCAATGACGGCCTTTTTTTGTTCCACGTTCATGACCACAGCGAAATCCTCCAAGATGGGGAAGCCTAGGCTTCCTGGTTCCACAGCCCCCGCATCACGGCCCAGCGGGCGGCGCCGTCCGTGAGGACGGCCAGGGCCAGGGGGAGGCCCGAAGGGGCCAGCAGGAGGAGCTTCCCGCCAGGGGCGCAAGCGTCTTCCGCCAGTCTGGCCGGGTCATGGGGCAGGGATCTTCCCTGACGCACCAATCCCGCCTCCTCCCAAGAGAGAGGAATTTTCGGCCAGTGGGGCAAGGCCTCGGCAATGCCCGTCACCTTCTGGGCAAACCGTTCCGGCTCGCACAGCACTTCCTCCAGGGAATGGGCCATGGACAACGGATACGGGTGGCTGTACTCCCGGACGAGTTCCGTCAGCATGGCGCCGCACCCTAATCGCTTCCCCAAGCTGTGGGCCAGAGAGCGTATGTAGGTGCCGGAACTGCACGTCACCCGGAAGCGAATACGCGAGGGGCCGACCAGTTCGGCCTCTGCGCGGAAAATCAGCACGGTCTTTCGTCTGACCGGCACAGGAACGCCTTTGCGCGCCAGGGCATACAGCGGCTTGCCCTCATGCTTCGCCGCGGAATAGGGCGGCACTTCCTGTTCGGAAAGACCGGCCAGGGCGGCGAAGGCGCTGTCCACCTCCGCCCGGGTGATGTGATCCGCCGCCTGCTGGGACAGAATTCGCCCCTCCGCGTCCCAGGTGTCGGTCTCCACTCCCAGTCGGATGATTCCGGAGTACACCTTGCGGCTGTCCTTCTCCATGAGGAAGGCGGAAATCTTGGTCGCCTGTCCCAGCAGGACGATTAGAACTCCTTCCGCCATGGGGTCCAGCGTGCCGGCATGGCCGATTTTTTTCTGGGACAGGACCTGCTTGATCCTGCCCAGGCACCAGCCGGAGGAAGGACCCCGGGGCTTGCGCAAAACCAGAACGCCGTTCTGCTGCGGCACGGCGTGGCCATCCGGGCGTCCGCCGCGAGGTTTTTTCGCATCCATCTTCCGGGCCTGTTTACGCTAAAACCTTGCCCGCGTCCACAGGAAGACGGCTCTCTTCGGGGCGGGAACATTTTGCGGCCCGTTCCAGGCTCAGAGCTCGGCCTCCAGGGCGTCCAGCACGGCCCCGGCCAGAGCCCGGGGGGACATGGCCACGTCGGCGCCGGCAGCGGCCGCGTGACCGCCGCCGCCGAAGGAGGCGGCCACCTTCTGCACATTCACCCCTGTGCCGCGCAAGCTCAGTTTGCAGACGCCGTCTTCATCCTCGCGGATGAACACGGCCACGCGCACGCCCCGGATCTTCCGCAGCCAGGAGGCATACCCGTCCAGGCTGGATTTTTTCAGCCCCAGGTCCCGCAGATAGCGGCGGGGGACGAGACTGCAGGCGACAGCTCCCCCCTTATGCAGGGTCACTTCGCTCAGCAGCCTCCCCCAGAGGCGCATCCGTTCCAAGGTCCAGACGTTCTCGTATTTTTGGCTGAAGTCGGCGACCCGCAGGCCGCTCCGGACAACGCGCCCGGCCATGGCAAAGCATTCCGCGTCGGTATTGGCAAAGCTGAAATTGCCGGTGTCCGCCACCAGGGAAAGATAAACGGCCCAGCCGAGGTCTCCGGCCAGGGGGAGATCCAGATATTCCGCCAGGAGGCCCACCATCAGGCCCGTGGCGGCATAGCGGCAGTCCGCCCAGTTGGAGTCGGCGAAAAGGGTATTGTGGAGATGGTGGTCGATGTTCAGGGTGGCGGTTGTCTCCCAGCCGGAGACCGGGGCGCGCCGGGTCAGAAAAAAATCTTCCAGGACGCCGGTGCGGGAGGCGTCGCCGCAATCCGTGGCCACCGCCAGATCCGGCCTCCAGCCGTCCAGTTCGTCCAGGGAGCGGACCCAGGGACAGGGCAGGGGGAGAAAGGAAAGAAACTCCGGCAGACCGGTGCCCAGAAACAGGCGGCAGTCACAGCCCTTGGCCATGACCACATGGGCTATGGCGGCGGCTGATCCGATGGCGTCGCCGTCCGGATTGACGTGGGTGAGCGCCAGGACGCGTTTTTTGCCCCGCAGGGCGGCGGCGGCGGCTTCCAGAGAATTGTTCATACTCTCCCTTACGGCAGATCCCCCGCCTGGACGGAGATTTCGCTGTAAACCATTTCTTCGGGACAGACGGCTTCCATCATGGACAGGCACTTGCTCAGACGGCTTTCCAGGTGGCGCTTGTCATTGCTGACGGAAACCACAGCCAGGCAGAGCCGGGACATGTCGTTTTCCGAATCCACCTCGGCAACGGCGACGTTGAACTTCCCCCGGACCTTCTGCTTGAGGCTGTTCGCCACCCGCCGTTTGTCCTTGAGGGATTCGTTGCCGTGCAGGCGGTACTCCACTCCAAGGGTGCCGATGAACATTGGCTACAAGGTCGCCGCTTCCTCGACCATTTCAAAGGCTTCGATCATATCCCCGGCCTTGACGTCATTATAGTGATCCAGGCTGATGCCGCAATCATAGCCCTTGAGCACTTCCCGGACATCATCCTTGAAGCGGCGCAGGGAGGCGATTTTCCCCGTATGGACGACAATGCCGTCGCGCAGCAGGCGAATCTGGGCGTTCCGCAGCACCTTGCCTTCGGCTATATGGCAGCCGGCCACCGTGCCAGCCTTGGGCACGGAGAAGATTTCGCGCACTTCGGCCGAACCCAGGAAGACCTCCCGGGAGACCGGGCTGAGCATCCCTTCCATGGCGCCCTTGATTTCCTCCACCAGCTTGTAGATGACGTCATAGAAGCGGATATCCACCTTATCGCGCTCCGCCAGTTCCTTGGCCTTGGCCGCGGGCCGGACGTTGAAGCCGATAATGATGGCTCTGGAGGCCGTGGCCAGAAGGACGTCGGATTCGGAGATGGCCCCGGCCCCGCCGTGGATGACGTTGATGCGCACCTTGTCGGTGGAGAGTTTGTGCAGGGCTTCGGCAATAGCCTCCAGAGAACCCTGAACGTCGCACTTGACCACCAGATTCAGGACCTGGGCATCCACGCTGTCTGGCCTTTGGGCCAGGAAGGTTTCCAAGGTCAATTTGGATTCCCTGGCCAATTCGCGGTCCCTCAGTTTCAGGGCGCGGGTTTCGGCAATGCGGCGGGCGATTTTTTCGTCAGCCAGACAGGTGAATTCCTCGCCGGCCTCGGGCACGCCTTCAAATCCCTGGACCTCCACAGGGATGGACGGCCCGGCCTCCTCGACCTTCTTGCCCTGGTCGTTGAACATGGCCCGGACACGCCCTGAATGGACGCCGCAGACAAAGGCGTCGCCGAGATGCAAGGTGCCCTCCTGAATGAGGACGGTCCCCAGGGAGCCGCGGCCCTTGTCCAGTTTGGCCTCAACAATATGCCCCCTGGCGGGTTTTTTGGGATTGGCCGTAAGAGCCAGGATCTCCGCCTGCAGGGCCAGAAGTTCCAGGAGTTCATCCAGCCCCTGGCGGGTTTTGGCGGAGACGGGGGAGAAGGTGGTATCCCCTCCCCAGTCTTCGGCCACAAGGCCCTGTTCGGCCAGTTCCCGCTTGACCCGATCGGGATTGGCCCCTTCCTTGTCCATCTTGTTCATGGCCACCATGATGGGCACGCCGGCGGCCTTGGCGTGGTTGATGGCCTCCCTGGTCTGCTCCATAACGCCGTCATCGGCCGCCACGACCAGGACGACGATGTCCGTGACCTCGGCCCCGCGCGCCCGCATGGCGGTGAAAGCCTCGTGGCCGGGGGTGTCCAGAAAGACGATCTCGCCCTTTTTGGTGGAAACGTGGTAGGCCCCGATGTGCTGGGTGATGCCGCCGGCTTCGCCCATGGCCACGGAGGATTTGCGGATGGCGTCCAGGAGCGAGGTCTTGCCGTGATCCACATGGCCCATGATGGTG
>JAISNZ010000076.1 GCA_031275955.1 Desulfovibrio sp.
AGTCGCCGAAGTTCCAGGCCAGACCAGGCAGGAGGTTCTTTTCGAGATTTTCATCCGTGTAACAGGAATCGGCGGCAAAGAATAATTTGCCGGTTTTGGGCAGGTTCACCATCAGGGACTGATGGCCGGGTGTGTGGCCTGGGGTGAAGTAGGTGACGATGCTCCCGTCCCCGAAGAGATCGAATTTGTCGTCTTCCCAGCCGTGCAGGAAATGCCAGTCCACGGGTTTGTCGAAGTCCTTCCTGATGTACGCTCCGCGCATGAAGGAATCGGGCGTATAGGCGTAATGGATTTCATCCAGTTGCACGATGTGTCTTGCATTGGGGAAGTGCCCCACGCCGCCGGCATGGTCCAGGTGCAGATGTGAAAAAAGGACATAGCGGATGTCCGCGGGGTCGATTCCCAGACTGCGCACGGCATTGACGCACCACTGCTCTTTGGTCATGACAGGGTCATAGGCGGCGAGAATTCCTCCCCAATGCTCCTCCTTGCGGTCTACGACCTCAAGGGCGTTGCCCGTGTCAAAAAGGACCTTGCCCTTGGGGTGATCGATGAGCAGGAAGGGAACGGGCACATTGAACTCCTTTCCTACATCAACGGCGAAAGTGAAGTACTGTTTCTGGCTGAGCAATACGCCGCTCTCAAAAAGATAAAGCTTCATGGTTCGTATCTCCTGGTAAAAGGTTGCTGTCCTGCCGCAGAGCCGCCCGCTCCGGGGACGTTCACCCGTCATGCCCGGAGCGGATCTGCGCATCCGGCGGAAAAAGTCCCGGGACGAGGCCGGGCGGAAAATGGTCTCCGCCCGGCCTCAGACCCGCCAGCCGTAAATTTCGAGGGCCTCCCGCGCCAGTTCTTCCCGAAATTCCGGCGCGGCAACGGCGATGAGTGCCCGGGCCCGGGCCGGATTAGTTTTGCCCTTCAGCTCCGCCACTCCGTACTCCGTGACGATGGTGTCCACGTCGTGCCGCGAGGTCGTTACGGGCTGGCCGCGGTCAAAGGCGCCGCAGATGCGGGAAATCCTGCCCTTGGAGGCCGTGGACGGCATGGCGATGATGCTGCGGCCGCCTTTGGAAAAAGAGGCGCCCCGGACGAAATCCACCTGCCCGCCCACGCCGGAAAACTGCCGGGGGCCCATGCTGTCGGCGGCCACCTGTCCCAGAAGGTCCACGGAAAGCGCGGAATTGATGGAGATGAGGTTGTCGTTCTGCCCGATCACGCGGGGGTCATTGACGTAATCAACGGGGTATCCCTCGATCAGGGGATTGTCGTTCAGCCATGCGTAGAATTTTTTGCTGCCCATGGCGAAGGTGATGATAATCTTGCCCGGGTGCAGGGTCTTCAGCCTGCAGTTGACGACGCCCTTCTCCACCAGGCTCATCACGCCGTCTGAAACCATTTCGGAATGGATGCCCAGATCCTTTTTGTCCCCCAGAGAATGGAGCACGGCATCCGGAATGGCCCCGATGCCGAGCTGCAGGCAGGCGCCGTCCGGGATGAGTTCCGCGATGTGGCGGCCGATGGCGGCCTCCACCTCGCCGATGATCGGGGGACTAAGCTCCAGAAGGGGATCGGCGGAGTTGACGAAGACATCCACATCCGCGGCCTCGAGCAGCGCGCCTCCCCCGACATGGGGCATGTTGGGATTGATCTCGGCAATGGTCAGTTTGGCGCTGAGCGCGGCCTGCCTGGTGTAGTCCACGGAGACCCCGAGGCTGACTTTCCCCTGGTCGTCCGGCGGGGAAACGGTGATCAGGGCGACATCCACGGGAAGCGCCCCGCTCCGGAACAGGTCGGGGATCTGCGCGAAAAAGATGGGGGTGTGGTCGGCCCGGCCCTCGGCGACGGCGGCGCGCGTGCCGCCGCTCAGGTAGAGCCCGTTGAAGCGGAAACTCTCCTGGTGTTCGGGTTTACAGTATGGACTGTCGTTCAAGGCCACCATATGCACAATCTCCACATTGCGCAAAGAAGAACCCCTGTCCACCAGGGCCCGGACAAGGGACTCCGGCGACCCCGCCGCATGGGCAAAAACCACGCGATCCCCGGATTTCACGGACTGAACGGCCTCTTCCGGGGTGACAGTGTTGCGGGCGATATGCTGCTGCCAATTCATGACGCCTCCTTCGGCTAAAAGGGAAAGGAGGTCCGGATGCGATCCGGGCCGCTTTGGGCAGAGCAAAGTCCGTGCCTGCCGCAGAGGCTTCCTGCCCGGAAAAAAGAGACTCTGCCCCGTGCGATCCTGGCGCGAAGAAAAAGAAGAAGGGAAGGGCGGACGCATTTTGATGCAAAAAGACATCAAAATTGTGAAAAAAAGAACCCGATCCGGGAAATACCTCCGGATTGCGGATGCGCACAGGCATCATTTCCTGAAGTCCGGCGCAAAGTTGATTCTTTTCCGCATCAGATGGCCTGGCCCAGCTGAAAAAGATGCCCCGGCCCATCAGCCGTTCCTGTATATACTCCGCAATATCTTTGGCCCGGGGTGCCGCCAAAATCCAAATCCATGCGGGCTTTCTCCCTGGCTTCAGCCAGGGCTCCGGCCCGTTCATTGCCGCTCAGAACTTTGATCACGTCCCAGGCTTTCTCAAGCGCGGGGCTTGTTTGCGCCGCACTCATCAGGGATATTTTATTTGCTCGCCGCAGTCGATCTTTTTAGCCTTGACACCAGGAAAGAAATGGGGGAAGAAAAGGTGAAATGTGGTGATTTGTGGTAAAAAATGGGAATCTTTCCCCAGGGCGCGCCGATGTACTTCCGAGGCCGAATCCTTCGCACTCTGGACCCCAAGGGCCGGCTCATGCTGCCGCCCGAATTCCGGGAGATTCTGGCGGCCCGCGGGGCTGACGGCAGGGTCGTGCTGACGACCTACGACGGTTGCGTGGTGGCCTTTCCCTATCCTGACTGGGAGAGTTTCGAGGACAAGCTGAACCGCATCCGCAACGCCCCCCGTCCCTTGCGCGATTTTCGCCGTCTGGTGCTCGGCGGGGCCGAGGAAGCGGCGCCCGACCCCCAGGGGCGCATCCGTCTTTCCCGCGCCCATCTGCACTATGCGGCCATTGACCGGGAGGCCATGATCGTGGGGCAGGGGCCGCGCTTTGAGGTCTGGTCCCCGGCGCGTCTGGGCCCGATTCTGGAACAGACGGTGGATGATGTGGCCCAGGCCATTGCCGACTCGGGCCTTGATTTTGAGTTTTAGCATGGAGCGCCATATTCCGGTTCTGCTGAACGAGGTCCTTTCCTTTCTGGAGATCCGGCCCGGGATGCGCATTCTGGACGGAACCCTGGGCCTGGGCGGTCACGCGGAAGCCATGCTCCTGGCGGCGCAGGCCGCCGGCATCGGGGATGCCGCCCTGCTGGGGCTGGATCGGGATGAACAGGCCCTGGATCGGGCGCGGGAGCGCCTTCTTCCCTTTGGGGAGCGGGCGGAGTGTGTGCGGGCCGCCTTTTCCGGAGTGGCGGAGGTTCTTCGTCTCAAGGGGTGGGAAACTGTGGATTTTGCCTTGGCGGACATCGGCGTGTCTTCTCTGCAACTGGACTCTCCGGATCGCGGTTTCAGCTTTCTGGCCGACGGCCCCTTGGATATGCGCATGGATCAGAGCGGGGGAATGACAGCCGCGCGGCTGGTGAACCAGGCGCCCTTTGCCGATTTGCGGCGGATTCTGGCCGTCTTCGGGGAAGAGCCTCTGGCCGGCCGTATTGCCAAAGCCATCGTCGAAACCCGCGCCAGGGAGCCGATCCTGACCACGGGCCGTCTCGCCCGGCTGGTGGAGGCGGCTTATCCCGGCAGGTGGCGGGCCACGGCCCGCAACCACCCAGCCAGGCGCGCCTTTCAGGCCCTGCGCATGGAGGTGAACAACGAACTGGCGGAACTGGAGGCCTTTTTGCGCGCCATTGCGCCCCGGCTCGCCCCCAGGGGCCGGTTGGCGGTGATTGCCTTCCATTCTCTGGAAGATCGTCTGGTGAAACATTTTTTCCGGAGCGAGGCGGAGGGCCGCCCCGGCCGCGCGCCAAGCCTGCGGCTGCTGACCAGGAAACCCCTCGGCGCCTCCGCCGGGGAACGCGCCGCCAACCCCCGTTCCCGCAGCGCCAGACTCAGGGTCGCGCAGAGGATGTGAAGAAAATGAAGGCCGGCCGCCTGTTGTCCTCCTTAGGAGAGAAGGTCCCCAAACTCTTCCGCTCCGCGCCGGAAGGGAAGGCCGCGGACCGGCCCGCGGGGCATCCGGGCTCTGGGGCGGGGGGCACGCTCCTTAAGCGCCTGCGGCTTCGCGTTCCCTCCGGAGAAGGGGCGCAGCGCGGCGTCCTGCTCGTGCTCATCGTTTCCGTTATGGGCTGTGTGGCCCTGGGGCTCACCCTGGTTTGGCTGAACACGGAACGCACGAGGCTGGCCCTGCGGGCGCACGCCTTGCAGAAGGAAGCTGATGCCCGGCAGGAGCTGCGCGCCAAGCTGGAGGTGGAACATGCCTCTCTTGTTTCTCCTGATGTTCTGATGAAAAAGGCCGCCGCCCTCGGCCTGCGGGCCGCCCTGCCCGGAGAGATCCGGCGGATGGAGCGGGACCCTTCCCCTGAACCGGACAGCGGCGGAAAATAGACATGAGCCCGCGCATTCCAGCCACATCCCGCCGAATTCCCGTCAAGGTCAGGGGAGGTCCCCTGCGGAACCGGCGTCTGCCGCGGCCGGAAAAGCCCGCCCTTTCCCCGTCTTCCGCCCTGTCTTTTTTGGCCCGTCTGGATTTTGGCCGGATGCGCCTCTGGTGCGTGACCATCCTTTTCGCCCTTATCTGGGGAGGGTTGTGGTACCGGGCCTTTCATCTGCAGATGATCGCGGGGCCGGATCTTGCCGCCAGAGCCCGGCGTCTCAATACCGGCACGGAACTGGTGGAGGGGGTGCGCGGCAGGATTCTGGACAGGAACGGCAATATTCTGGCCCGCAGTCTGGATTGCCCCTCGGTCTGGGCCAATCCCCGCGGCGTTGAAGACAAAGGGCGGACCGCGGCCGTCCTGGCCCGGCACCTGAACATGCCGGCGGACAGGCTTGAGGCCCTTTTGCGGGAAGACCGGCAGTTCGTCTGGATCCGGCGCAAGGTGGATCTGGGCGTGGCCCGGAAGATCAAGGATGCCGGGCTTGCCGGGGTCCATCTGGACTCGGAATACGAGCGCGTCTACCCTTATCGGCATCTGGCCGGACAGCTTCTCGGCTTTGTGAATATCGACGACAAGGGTCTGGAGGGTCTGGAACTGGCCTTTGAGGATCGCCTGAGCGGGCAGCGCGTCCGCCAGCGGGTGGGCCGCGACGCCCTTGGCCGGCTCATGGTCACGGACGGCGCGGAGGGCAGTGACGATCTGCACGGCGAGGATCTGCGCCTGACCCTGGACGCCCACGTCCAGTTCTTTGCCGAGGAAGCTCTGGCGGAAAATGTGGAAAAATACGGCGCCAAGTGGGGCGGCTGCATTGTGGTTGACGTGCCCACGGGCGATATCCTGGCCTGGGCGCAGTATCCTTTTTTCGATCCCAACCGGGCGGGCGAATTTTCCCCGGCGGTGAGGCGCAACCGGCTGTCCTCCGACGCCCTGGAGCAGGGGTCCACCATCAAGTCCTTTCTCATCGCCGCCGCCCTGGAAGAGAAGGTGGTCAATCCGGAGACCCCGATCAACTGCGAAAAGGGCCGCTGGAAGCTGGGCAAGTCCGTCATCCACGACACCCATGCCTACGCCAGCCTGACCGTGGACAAGATCCTGCACGTCTCCAGCAATATCGGGGCGGCCAAGATCGGTTTCGCCCTCGGGGCGGGGAAATACCACGCCTATCTGCAGCGCCTGGGATTCGGGGAGAAGTCCTCCCTGTCCCTGGCGGGCGAGGCGCGGGGCATTCTGCGGCCCATGAACCGCTGGTCCGATATGGATCTTGCCGCCTCTTCCTTCGGGCAGAGCTTTTCCGCCACCCTGGCCCAGATGGCCCAGGCCTATCTCTGCCTGGCCAGCGACGGGGTGCGCAAACCCCTGCGTCTGGTGCTTGACGCCGCCTCCCCCGCCGGGGAAGAGACAGAGCCATCCGGGCGGGAAACGGCTGACATCCGGATCAATCCCTTTGATCCCTCTCTGGGACGGGAAATGGCGCGGCCAACGGCTCCCGCCAAGCGGATCTTTTCTCCGGAAACCATGCGGCAGGTCCGGGCCATGCTGCGCGAAGTGGTGGAAGAGGAGGGGGGGACAGGCCGGCAGGCCCGCATCCCCGGTCTGGAGGTGGGGGGCAAGACAGGCACGGCCCAGAAGGCCGCCGGCAACGGCAAATACGGGGAAGGCCGGGTCGGTTCCTTTGTGGGCATGCTGCCCATTGAGAACCCCCGCTATCTGATCTGCGTTCTTCTGGATGAGCCGAGCAAGACTCAGTACGGGGGAGTCGTCGCCACCCCCGTCTTCCGCCATGTGGCCCTGCGCACCATGGCTTACCACGGCCTGCTTCCCGACAGTGACGACCCCATGGTGCTGGCCATTGCCGAGAAGCGCACCGGGCCCCGGGCATCCTCCGCCGCCCCGGGCCGGGAAACGGGATCATCCCCCGGCGCCCCCGCGCGGACGCCTTCCGCCCGGCCGGAAGGAGGGGGGATTCCGGCCGCCAAGGGTCCGCCGGATCAGGAGGCGGGCCCGCCGCCGGAGCCGGCCGGCAAGGTGCCCGGCCTTGTGGGCCTGGGCGTGCGCAGCGCCGTGGTCCTGCTGGCCCGGCACGGGGTTGTGCCGGTGATCAAGGGGAAGGGCGGCTTTGTGGCCAGGCAGACGCCGGACTCGGGCGCCGCCTGGCCGGACGGCAACCGGGAATGCACCCTCTGGCTTGAGGAGCGGGCCTTATGATCAACTCTCTTTCCCTGGACTCTCTCTGCGCTGTGGTCCGCGAGCGGCGCCTGCCCGTGGCCGTCCATTCCGGCAAGGTCGCCCCCGGCGGCGTCTTTGTGGTCATGCCCGCCCCTGTGCCCGCCGCGCGGCTGGACAGCGTTCCCGGCGGCGAACGCTATCTTGCCGCCGCCCTGGAGCGGAAACCGGGCTATGTGGTCTGCGCGCCGGAACACCTGCCCCTTCTGGAAAATTCCCTGGCCCCGGAGGCGTCCTGCGCTGCCGTGCCTGTGGACGCGCCCCGCTCCGCCCTGGGGAGGATCGCCCGGGCCGCATACGGCACGGGGGACGCCGGTCCCCGCGTCATTGCCGTTACCGGCACCAACGGCAAGACGACGAGCGCCTACCTCCTGGAGGCCCTTTTCTCCGCCGTGGGCGGCAGGGTCGGCCTTCTGGGAACCGTGGCCTACCGTTGGCCCGGCTTTAGTCAGGATGCCCCCCTGACAACCCCCGACTGCCTGACGCTGCACGCCATGCTGGCCGAGATGCGCAAGGCCGGGGTGACGGATGTCTTCATGGAGGTTTCCTCCCACGCCATTGACCAGGAGCGGGTGGCGGGGATTGATTTTTCCGGCGCCCTGCTCACGAATCTGACCCAGGATCATCTGGACTATCATCAGGATATGGAGGCCTATTTCGCCGTCAAGGCCCGCCTTTTTCAGTCCCCGGAGCAGGGCGGCCTGCCCCTGGAGGGGAAGATTGGCGTCCTGAACGCCGATGATCCGTACTGCCGCCGCCTTCTCTCCGGGGAGGCCATCGGTTTCGGCCTGACGGCCCCCTCCGGGCCGGGCGGACGGCGCCTCGTCGGGCGGGTGGATTCCCTGACGCCGGCCGGGATGCGCCTTGGCATGTCCTTTGAGGGCAGGAACTGGGAGCTTTCCTCCCCCCTGGTCGGCAATTTTAACGCCCTGAACCTCCTGGGCGTTCAGGCCATGGGCCTGGGGCTTGGCCTCTCCGTTGCGGATTTTGGGGCCTTGTCCTCTTTTGCCGGCGTTCCCGGCCGGCTGGAACGCATTGAGAACACAAAGGGCCTGAATGTCTTTGTGGATTACGCCCATACCCCGGATGCCCTGGAGAATGCCCTGACGGCCTTGCGCGCCGCCGGTTTCGCCCGTATCGTCGCTGTTTTCGGCTGCGGCGGCAACAGGGACCGGAGCAAGCGTCCCCTCATGGGGCGGGCCGTGGCCCGCTTCGCGGATGTGGCCGTACTGACCTCGGACAACCCGCGTTTTGAAGATCCCGGGAGCATCATGGCGGACGTCCTGCCCGGGCTGGCCGAATGCCGGGAGGTGATCGCCCGGGAGGATCGGCGCGCCGCCCTGGCCGAGGCCGTGACCCTCATCGGCCCTAAGGACGCCCTCCTGGTGGCGGGCAAAGGACATGAGACCTATCAGCAGATCGGGGAGATCCGGCGGCCTTTCAGCGATCAGCAAACCCTGCGGGAGATCCTGGCGTGAAGAGGACACTGGGCGCAATCGTCGAAGCCCTGGGCTGTTCCCGGAGCGAGATCCTCTGGTCGCCCGGCGGGGAGGCCCAGGATCCTTGCGCGGACATCCGCGCCCTTCCCTGGGCGGAGCGCAGCTTTGTCCAGGCCCGGATCGACAGCCGGCTTGTGGGCAGGGACGATCTCTTTTTCTGCTTTAAGGGAACGCGCGCGGACGGGCATGACTTCGCGCCGGCGGCCGCCGGGGCCGGCGCCTGCGCCATCATTGCCGAGCGCAATCCCTTTGCCGGAAGCGCCGCTTCGGCCAAAACCCCGCCGGTTTTCCTCGTGCCCGACGCGGGCGCCGCCCTGCGGC
>JAISNZ010000142.1 GCA_031275955.1 Desulfovibrio sp.
AAAGCTAATTGGTATGGCAGAGGCGAAGCCGCTGCCCGCAAGTTTTTGAAAAATCAGGCTTTGCCTGTTTTTCAAAAACTTTGGCGTCTTGCATTCAAACGAGTTTGAATGCAACTTGGGATGAGACCCAGGCCTTCAGGCCCAGGCCACCTTTTCCGAACCGAATATGCCCTAGAGCATTTCAACTTTGATATTACCCATCAAGTTTTCTTTTGGTTACGCCCGCTCCGGCGCTTAACCGCGCAAATAAATTGCGCTTGCGCCTTCGCGGCGGGCGTCCGCTCACGCGGTCGCCAGAGCAATTCCATTTTGAAATTGCTCTAAAAAGCCCTCAACCATTCCGGGCGCAGGGAAATGTCGCCGGACAGGGCGGCATGGATGCGGGTCATCGTCTCTTCCTTGTCAAAGGGCAGGCGGGCCTTGACGGACAGGTAGTTGCTGGGATGGTTGGCCATGAACCAGCCGTCCGTCAGGGTGGTGTGTTCGATCATGACGCCCAGTTCCCGTAAAAGGGATATCTGGTCAGGCAGGACGAATTCGCCGCGCCGGGCCTTTTCCTCCAGGGGAGTGCCCGGGGCCAGCAGCAGGGTCAGGGCGCCCACATATTCGGGATCGATCCGGCTCAGGACTTCGCCGGTTTTTTTCGCGTGCTCCAGGCCGCCTTCCGCGCCGCCGATCCCGGTCATGACCGTAACGGAGAGGGTGAAGCCCGCTTTTTTCAGGCGTTGTCCCTGTTCCACCAGTTTTTCCGGAGTGGACCCCTTGCACACGTCGCGCAGAACGTCCGGGTGGCCGCTTTCCACTCCATAGTAAATCATGGACAGGCCGAGTTCCCGCAGTCGCCGCAGATCCTCGTCGCTTTTCAGGGCCACGCCCTTGGCGTTGCCATAAGTGGAAACGCGCTCCACCCAGGGCAGCCTCTCGGCGATGTTGACGAGCAGCCATTCCCAGTGCTTCATGGGCATGATCAGGGCATCGCCGTCCATGACAAAGACGCGGTTCTGCCGGGTGCAATATTTTTCCGCGAATTGCAGATCCCGTTCCCAGATGGCTCGATCCTTTATGGCAAAGCGTTTATGCTTGAATGTTTCGCAAAAGGTGCATTTGTTATGGGAACAGCCCAGGGTCGCCTGCAGCAGGATGCTGTAAGCCTCGCTGGGCGGGCGGATGCAGGGACCCTGATGGTCCAGTCCCTCGTCAAGATAAAACATACAATCCTCCTGAAGATTGCCGGCATCAGCGTGATGCCGGGAAGGTTCCGCCGCGTCCCGCCGCCGCGGGGTCATTTCCCGGCGGCCGCCCTGGCGCGGAAGGTTTTGCCGGAGATGCCCAGGGCGGCGAGTTTTGTATACAGCGTGGAGCGGTGGATGCCCAGCGCCTTGGCTGCCTTGCTCATATTGCCGTTGTATCGGGTCAGGCTGCTGATGAGCAGTTCCTTTTCGCGCCGCGTTTCGGAATCCGGGGACCCCCGTTTCTCGCCCCCGCGCCGCGCGTCGATCTGCAGGGGGAGATGGCAGGGAAGAATCTGGCGCGTCTCCGTCAGCATGAAGGCCCTGCCGATGGCGTTGCGCAGTTCCCGCGCGTTGCCCGGCCAGTCGTGGCGGGTCAGGGCAAAAAGGGCGTCCGGGGCCAGGGCGACGGAACGGCCGTAGGCGGCGTTGAGTTCCGCCAGGAAGTGATCGGCCAGCACGGGAATGTCTTCGCGCCGATCCCTCAAAGGCGGTATGGTAATGGTAAGCACGTTCAGGCGGTAAAGCAAGTCCGGCCGAAAAAGTTTGCTCTCGGCCTTCCGGTTGAGATCCTGATTGGTGGCGGCGATAATGCGGACATTGACGGGGATGGTCCTCCCCAGCCCCTGCTTTTCCATTTCCTGGGTCTGGAGGACGCGCAGCAGTTTGCCCTGGAGGGGGAGGGGCAGATCCCCGATCTCGTCCAGGAAGAGGGTGCCGTTGTTGGCCATTTCAAATTTGCCGTTTTTCACGCCCTTTTTGCCGTCGCGGGAGGCGCCGTCGGCATGGCCGAAAAATTCCGTTTCCAGGAGATCCGCCGGGAGAGAGGAGCAGTTGACGCTGATAAAGGGACCGTCCCTGCGCTCGGAGGCGCAATGGACGGCATGGGCGAAAATGTTCTTGCCCACGCCGGTTTCTCCAATCAGCAACAGGGGCAGGTCGTTGGCGGCAAAACGCAGGGCCAGGCGTTTGACTTCGGCCAGAGCCGGGCTGGCGCAGGGAATCTCCGCTGGGGAAAGGGAGGAAAGACCGCGTTTGCGCAGTTCCTTGCGGTAATAGGCCACCTCTTCTTCGAGTTTGCGCAGTTTGTTGGCCAGGGTGATGGTATAGCGGGAAAACTTGACCAGGGCGACGGCGGCGATGACCTCGTCGCCGTCCATGACCGGCATGCGGGAAACCGCAATCATCTTTTCCCCGGTCGCGGTCTGTCCGTCCTCAAACTGGTGCAGGCTGTCGATTTCCGTGACATGCGTCTCCATGATGTCGATCATTTTGGTATTGTAAATGACATCGGAGATATGCTTGCCGATGGTTTCCTCGCGCCTGACGCCGAGATACTCGCAGTAGGCCTTGTTCATTTCCACCACCGTGCCGTCGCGCTCCACGATGAAAAAACCGTCGGCAATGGCGCTCACGGCCTGTTCATAGATGAGGTTGCGCCGGCGCAGGTGCCTGACCTGATTTTCCAGCTCAAGGATTCTTTTTTGCGGGGCGTTGTCCATGGGCTATCCTCTCTGGCATTTACGCTTGAAACAGTTCGCATACGGCCAGCCGGTCCGCTCCTGTTTCGCGTCAGGGATTTGCGGGCAAATCCTTGCAGAGCAAAGTACACCTTTTCAATAGGAATTCGCTCTGATGTTCCTCCAGGCCAGAAACGCCTTGCGGGCGCGTTCCGTGTAGGCCCGCCTTCTGTCGGCCCGTTTGATCTTCTGTCCCGGTTCCGGCATGAGGCCGTACTGAATGTTGCTCGGCTGAAAATTGCGGGCCGGGGTCCGCAGGTGCCCCAGCAGAGCGCCCAGGGCGGTTTCCGGCGGCGGCGGCGGCAGATGTCCGCCGGCTATGGCGGCGGCCAGGGAAAGTCCCAGCCAGAGGCCGCTGGCGGCGGATTCCACATACCCCTCCACGCCGGTGATCTGCCCGGCCAGAAAGAAGCGGGGGTCGGCCCGGAGGGCGAGATCCTCCCGCAGGGTCAGGGGGGCATGGAGAAAGGTATTGCGGTGCATGCTGCCGAAACGGACGAATTCGGCCCGCTCCAGGCCGGGGACCAGACGGAAGATGCGGGCCTGCTCGGGCTGGGTGAGTTTGGTCTGGCAGCCCACCAGGTTGAACATGGTCCTGTTGACGTTTTCCGCCCGCAGCTGGAGCAGGGCGAAGGGTCTTTTCCCGCTGCGCGGATCCAGGAAGCCCACGGGTTTCAGGGGGCCGAAGGCCAGGGCCATTTCGCCGCGTTCGGCCAGGGTTTCCACAGGCAGGCAACCTTCAAAATGGGTTTCCGCCTCAAAGGGACGGGGCGCCGTCCTTTGGCCGTTGAGCAACGCCTGCCGGAAGGCGTGGTATTCTTCACGGGTCAGGGGACAGTTGAGATAGTCCGGGGTGTCGCCCGCGTGGCGGGCGCCGGGAAAGGCCACGGACTGGTCGACGGAGGCGGCGTCGACGATGGGGGCGATGGCGTCATAGAAATGGAGATGTTCCCGGCCGGCGCGGCCGGCCAGGGAGGCGGCGAGACCCTCGCCGGGCAGGGGACCGACGGCGATGACCACCGTGCCGAAGGGGTCCAGGAGCGGATCGTCCAGGCCGGAAATTTCCCGGCGGATCAGGGTGATCCGCGGGTGATCCGCAACGGCCCGGGTCATGCCCTGGGCGAAGAGGCCGCGGTCCACGGCCAGGGCCTTTCCCGCGGGCAGGCGCGTTTCCGCGGCCAGGCGCATGGTCAGGCTGCCAAGGCCGCGCATCTCTTCTTTCAGCAAGCCGACGGCCGAATCAGGCGCATCCGAGCGAAAGGAGTTGGAACAGACCAGTTCGGCCAGGCAGGGGTTCTCATGCGCGGGAGAGAAGCGCCCCGGTTTCATTTCAAAGAGGGTTACGGGGATACCCGCGCCGGCCAGGGCAAAGGCGCATTCGCATCCGGCCAGGCCGCCGCCGACGATGGCGAGGGGCTGCATCATGGAGATTTTCTCTTGGGAGACGCTGAGGATTTGCAAGCAAATCCTTGCCGCTGCGCTTTCCTTATTCGTCGTCGGCCCAGCGGATCAAGCCGAGGGAGTGGGGTATGGGCAGGAGGGGGTGCGCGGGCATGGCGCGGACGGTGAAGCCGAAGCGTCCGGCCCGGGTGGCCGGAAGGACGCCCTTGTATGTCTGCCAGCCGTCCGTGAGGGGGCCGTCGGGTTCCATGCGCTGCAGGAGGCGATCCGTGAAGGAATCGTCCTGGGCGAGGGTGCCGCCGTAGATTTCAACCCGGAGGTGATCAACGGGGATGCCGGCGAGAAAGACGCGCGCGGACACGGCGATGTCCTGGCCCACATACAGGGTTCCAGGATTGGAACTGGTGATGCCCGTGACGCGGACATTGTCCCAGGTGGTCATAATGTGCATGCGCCAGTCGGACAGCTCGCGGGCCGGCGCGAAGTCGTCGTGGGAGAGATTCGTATGGATGCGGCAGGCCGGGATATAGGAGGTGTCCATATATTCCTGCACCATGCGGTGGGAATGGAAGCGGGGGCCGAATTCCACCAGGGCGCTTTTCATGCGTCTGACCCAGGCGGAGGGGATGTTGTTGCGGCCGCGGTCATAAAACTCGGGAATGATTTCGGATTCCAGGACCTTGTACAGGGTTTGCAGCTCAACGCTGTCCTGATAGGCGGGATCCTCGTAGTCCTCGCCCTTGCCGATGGCCCAGCCCAGGCTGTTGTCCGGCTTCCAGGCCTCATCCCACCAGCCGTCCAGGGTGGAGAACTGCAGAACGCCGTTGAACATGGCCTTCATGCCGCTGGTGCCGCAGGCCTCCAGGGGCCGGCGGGGATTGTTGAGCCAGACGTCGCAGCCGGAAATGAGGTGGGCGGCGATCTCCATGTCGTAATCTTCCAGGAAGACCATGTGCAGGCGCAGAGGGTCCGTGCGCAGGATGGTGATGAGTTCCTTGATCAACTGCTTGCCGCCCTGGTCCTGGGGGTGGGCCTTGCCCGCGAAGATGAACTGGACGGGGCGGTCGGCCTCGTTGACAATGCGCTGGAGCCTTTCCAGGTCCTGGGTAAGGAGGCGGGCGCGCTTGTAGGTGGCGAAGCGCCTGGCGAAGCCGATGGTCAGGGCGTCGGGGTCCAGAATGCTCTCCACCAGCTGGAGTTCGCGGCTGCGCGCCCCCTGGGCGAGGAGTTGGGCGTACAGGCGGACGCGGACAAAGTCCACAAGGCGGGTCCGCAGGCGTTCATGGGTGCGCCAGAGTTCGGTATCGGGGATCTGGGAAGCCAGATTCCAGATGCGCTTGGTATCGGCCTCCTCCCGCCAGGAGGATCCCAGGTAGCGATCATACAGGCGGCCGAGATCGGGCGCGACCCAGGTGGGGGCGTGAACGCCGTTGGTGATGGCCCCGATGGGCACGTCCTCTATGGGGAACTGGCCCCAGATGCGGTGCCACATCCTGCGCGAGACCTTGCCGTGCAACCGGGAAACCCCGTTGTTGAAACGGGAGAGCCTAAGGGCCAGGACCGTCATGCAGAACTCTTCGCTGTCGTCCTGGGGAACCTCCCGCCCGAGGGCCATGAAGACTTTGAAGGCCAGTCCCATGCTGCGGGAGTACGTTTCAAAATACTGCTGCATGAGGCCGGGCGGGAAACGGTCATTGCCGGCGGGAACCGGGGTGTGGGTGGTGAAGATGCTGCCGGCGGCGGCCAGCTCCATGGCCACCTCGAAGGGCAGATGGTTTTCCTGCATCAGCACGCGAACCCGCTCCAGGCCGGCGAAGGCGGAAT
>JAISNZ010000233.1 GCA_031275955.1 Desulfovibrio sp.
CAATCTGAGCCAGAATCAAACTCTCCAGTTCATTATCCTGGGAACTTGATCGTCTCCGATCTATTCCAGCTGAATCTCTTTCCGTTCCACTCACTCTTCACTTGTCAAAGAACCCGGCCGCTCTGAGCCCGATTCCGGAGGAAAACCATCCCCCGGCGGGGCGGACCCCCGATCCTGATCAAGAAACCCAAGTACCGTCAGATCTCACGGAAGGTCCTGATGCATGCGGGAAAACGACTATGGGCGAAAAAAGGGGGGAAGTCAAGAACTTTTTTTCAGTTCGCCTCTTCGCGGAATCTTTCGGCAATAGCGTTGAAGGCCCCCCGCACCTCCAGGAAGGCGTCCACCACGTCGGGATCGAAGTGCTGTCCCCGGCCCTTGAGGATGATCCCCACGGTCTCCTCGTGGGGGATGGCATTCTTGTAAACCCGTTTGGAAATCAGGGCGTCATAGACATCGGCCAGGGCCATGAGCCGGGCGCACAAGGGGATGGCCTCTCCCCCGATGCCCTGGGGATAGCCGGACCCGTCCCATTTTTCGTGGTGCGCATAGGCGATCTCGCGGGCCACCTCCAGAAAGGTCTGCGGTTCGGCCATGCTCCGCTCCGCCGCGATGATGGTGTCCCTGCCGTACAGGGTGTGCTTCTTCATCTCCTCGAACTCGTCCGGAGTCAGGGGGCCGGGCTTGAGCAGGATGCGGTCGGGAACGCCCACCTTGCCGATGTCGTGCAGGGGGGCGGACTTGAAGAGCAGGGCGATATACTTGTCGGTAAGGGCCTGGGCGAAGCGGGAATCCCGGCGCAGGTAAAGAGCCAGTTCCCGGACGTACAGCTGGGTGCGGCGGATGTGGTGGCCGGTTTCATTGTCCCGGGTTTCCGCCATGGAGGCCATGGCGATGATGATGGCATCCTGCAGGGCGGCGAGCTGCCGGGTCCGGAACTCCACCTTTTCTTCCAGGATTTCGTTTTGCGCCTTCAGGGACTTGCGCGCCGCCTGGAGGGCCAGATGGGTCTGCACCCGGGCGATCAGGATGGGGGGCACAATGGGTTTTGTGATGTAATCCACGGCTCCCAGTTCGAAGCCTTTGGTTTCGTCCCCTTCCTGCGATTTTGCCGTCAGGAAGATGATGGGAATGTCGCTGGTGTGCGGATCGCTCTTGAGCCGGCGACAGACCTCGTAGCCGTCCATCTCCGGCATCATGATGTCCAGGAGGATGAGGTCCGGCGCCGGATCGGTCGTGGCGATCTTCAGGGCCCGCAAGCCGTTGGTGGCGACCTTGTTCCGGTATTGATCGCTCAGGAGCGAAGTGAGCAGGGTAATGTTGTCAGGGGTGTCGTCCACGATGAGAATCGTGGGTTTGCCCGCCGCATCCTTGAGTGTTGTCTCGTCCACGAATTCCGCCTTGGCTTGGAGGGGGTGTCCCCGGGAAAATATTCCGCGCCGCGCCGCGCGTCTTGTGTTTGTAGGGCCTGTCGCCGCTTTTGGCAATACCTTTCCGCGTCCTCCTTGACGTTCCGGCCGGGGACGGATACCGTTCTTCCCCGGTCGTCCCCGCGCGGCCTGGAGGAAAGCGCCATGAAAATCGCCCTCACCAATGACGACGGCATTCAGGCCGTCGGGATCAGGGCCATGTGCCGCGCGCTCCTGGAAGCCGGACACGAGGTGCGGATCATCGCCCCCATGACGGAGCAGTCCGCTGTTGGGCATTCCATCACCGTCAGCCACCCCCTCCGGGTCCAGCCCCTGAAGGAGAACCGCTTTTGCGGTTTCGGCATTTACGGCACCCCCACGGACTGCGTCAAACTCGGCATCGGCGAACTATTGTCCGCAAGGCCGGACATGGTCGTCTCCGGCATTAACGCCGGAGCCAATGTCGGGCCGGATATCCTCTATTCCGGCACCGTGGCGGCGGCCACGGAGGCGGCCCACCTGGGCTTTCCGGCCCTGGCCGTCTCGCATGATTCCTACGCGCCCAAGGATCTGGACGATCACGCCCGCTTCACCGTGACGCTTCTGGAGCGGCTGCCCTGGAAGGACCTGCCCGCGCGGCGGGTACTGAACCTGAACCTGCCGAACCGCCCGGTCCGCGACTTCCTCGGCCTGGCCCTCTGCCCCCAGACCCCGGCCGTGTGGCGCGACTGGTACCACCGCCGGGAAGATCCGCGCGGCGCTCCCTACTGGTGGCTGGACGGGATCATCCCCCCGGAAAAGGTCGATCCCGGTTCGGATCGGGGCCTGCTCAGCAGAGGCTGGGCAACCCTGACCCCCCTGAAATTCGATTTCACGGACACCGCCACCCTGGAACAACTCCGGAATCTGCCCTTCTTCCCGGCCCCGGGAAAGGATTCCCCCTGACTGGCCGCGCATTGCCTTTCCGGGAAAAATTCCCTACAAGGGGGGAGCGGGCGGAAAACCGTCTCCGCCGCTGTCGCACCCCGCAAAGGAGGAAGATCATGCCCCTCGTCACCCCCAAGGCCATGTTTGAACGGGCGTACCAGGAAGGCTACGCGGTCGGGGCTTTCAACGTCAACAACATGGAGATCATCCAGGGCATCATGGAGGCCGGGGCGGCCGAAAAGGCCCCCCTCGTCCTGCAGGTGTCCGCCGGGGCCCGCAAATACGCCGGCCAGAACTACATCGTCAAACTCATCGAGGCCGCCCTTCTGGAAACGGACCTTCCCGTGGTCCTGCATCTGGATCACGGCCCCGACTTCGCCCTCTGCAAGGCCTGTATTGACGGCGGCTTCACCTCGGTGATGATCGACGGCTCGCACCTGCCCTATGAGGAAAACATCGCCCTGACCCGTGAAGTCGTCGCCTACGCCCGTCCCCGGGGCGTCTGGGTGGAGGCCGAACTCGGCCGCATTGAGGGGGTGGAAGATGATGTGGCGGCGGAAAAGACCATCTATACCGATCCCGATCAGGCCGTGGACTTTGTCCAACGCACCGGCTGCGACTCCCTGGCCGTGGCCATCGGCACCAGCCACGGCGCTTACAAATTCAAGGGAGACGCCAAACTGGACTTTCCCCGCCTGGAGGAGATCACCCGCAAGCTCCCCGGCTATCCTCTGGTTCTGCACGGCGCTTCCAGCGTGCCCCGGGAATTCGTGGACATGGCCAACGCCTATGGCGGCAAGGTCGGCGGCGCCAGAGGCGTTCCCGAAGATCTTCTGCGCAAGGCCACAGGCTACGGGGTCTGCAAAATCAATATTGACACGGACATCCGTCTGGCCCTGACCGCCTCCATCCGCAAATTCTTCAGCGAGCATCCCGAGGAATTCGACCCCCGCTCCTACCTCAGACCCGCCCGGACAGCGGTCAAGGACATGGTCCAGCGCAAGATCCGCGACGTGCTGGGCTGCTCGGGCAAGGCCTGAATAGTCGCGCTGAAAAAGACCCCTCAAAACCGCGCCCCGCGCTCGGCAGGCGTCATGGCGCTTTCAGCGCGAAGGGGAAGGGGGCAATTTCGCCAGCAGGGTTTTACGGTTGATGCCCAGCCGCCGCGCGGCCTCGCTCTTGTTGCCGCCGGCTTCTTCCAGGGTTTCCAGAATGATCCGGCGTTCGATCTCTTCCAGGGTCATGTTGCGGAAGCTCTGTCCGGGGGCGGCGTCTTCCCGTCCGCTTTCCAGAATATTCGGGGGCAGCTCGCGCTCGCTGACATAATTGCCCATGAGCAGCACCACGGCCCGTTCCACCGCGTTTTCCAGCTCCCGGACATTGCCCGGCCAGGGGTATTTCAGCAGCCTGTCCATGGCGGCGGGGGTGAAGCCCTTTACCGTCTTGGCGTTTCGTCCGGCATACAGTTTCAGGAAGTGCATGGCCAGGAGGGCGATGTCTTCCCGGCGCTCGCGCAGGGGGGGCAGGACGAGGCTGACGACGTTTAGCCGGTAAAAGAGATCCTGCCGGAACCGGCCGGCCTTGATCTCTTCCCGGGGGTCCCGGTTGGTCGCGGCCAGGATGCGCGCGTCCACGCTGATGGTCTGATCCCCTCCCACCCGCTGCAGCTCCCGCTCCTGGATGACCCGGAGCAGTTTGACCTGCATGGGCAGGGGCATCTCCCCGATTTCATCCAGAAAGAGGGAACCCTTGTTCGCGGCCAGGAACCGCCCGTCGCGGCGTTTGTCCGCGCCCGTGAAGGCCCCTTTTTCATGGCCGAAGAGTTCCGACTCCAGCAGGGATTCCGACAGGGCGCCGCAGTTCACGGCGACAAAGGGGCCGTTGCGGCGTTTGCTGTGGTCATGGATCAGCCGTGCCGCCACTTCCTTGCCGGTGCCCGACTCGCCGCTGATGAGCACCGTCGCTTCCGAAGGGGCGATGGTCCTGATCAGTTCCAGAAGCCGGCGCATGGGGGCGCTCTGGCCGATGAGCCTGTCCGCCTCCGGGGCAAGGGCTTCTCTGAGGGCGCGGTTTTCGTCCCGAAGCGAGGTGTGCTCCAGAGCCCGCTCCAGGGTGATCCGGAGCTCGTCGAAGTCCAACGGTTTGGTCAGGTAGTCGTAAGCCCCGGCCTTGAGGGCCCGCACGGCGTTCTCCACCCCGGAATAGGCGGTCATGATCACGATGGGAATGGCCGGATTGTAGGCCAATATCGCCCGCATGGCCTCAATGCCGCTCATCCCGGCCATGCGCACGTCCATGAGAATGAGGTCGAAAGGCTGCTCCTTGCACAGGTCAACGGCGGCTTCGCCGCTGTCCGCGCCCGTGACCCGGTAGCGCAGCTTGCCCAGAATATTCCGCAGGGCGCTCAAATGGCCCGGATCGTCATCGACAACCAGCAGTTTGACGGACATGCGCCCTCCCGGAGCCTTTTCGCCTGGGGGAAAGATTGAGGGATCGGGGCGTTGCAAGACAGATCACCGTTTTCCGAGGGGCAGGGTGAGGGTAAATACGCTTCCGGCTCCTTCGCCGTCCGCGAAGGCTATGCCGCCGCCGTGCCCTTCGATGATTTGCTGGACGATGGCAAGTCCGAGTCCGGTGCCTGACGGTTTGGTCGTAAAGTACGGGGTAAAGAGGTTTGCGCGGGCCTCCGCGGAAATTCCCCTGCCGTTATCCGCGATCCGCACCTGGAAGGTGTTGTCTTCAGGGCGCAG
>JAISNZ010000013.1 GCA_031275955.1 Desulfovibrio sp.
TTTGGCTGAAAACCAGTTTCTTATACGCGCCGTTAGCGCAAAGTACCATTCGGTACGGCAGACTCATTCAGGATCGCGCAATTTAATCGCGTTGCAGAACAACAAACTTTGCCCGCGCCTCTCCTGACTCGCCGGCAACCCGGTGAGCATTGATGGATCTCGTCAATTTAATCGGGGGAACAATACCATAGAAAATGTGTAATTCGCTCTGCAAGGATTTGCCTGCAAATCCTTGCCGCGGAACAGGAGCAGGCCGGCTTTGCCGGCCGTAAGCGAACTGTTTCAAGCGTAAAATGCCATAGGATGCCCCGCGCGGGGGAAAATGCCGTGACCGCTCCCTTGCCCCGAAACGCATCCCTCTTGATCTCCCGGCCTCTCGCGCCAGCTTGAGGCCGGGAAATCGTACGGGGGGGATCGGGACGGACGCGGCAAGCCGCATCCGTCCTTTTTACGCCGCGAATTGGGCGTAAAGTTGTTGCGCCTCGCTGTTGGCGGGGTTCGTTTGCAAAAGCAGTTCCAGCTGCGCCCGGGCCTCATCCTCCCGGCCAAGGACGGTCAGGCAGCCGGCCAGGGCATAGCGGACGGCCTCGGTATCGCCGGTTTCCAGGGCGCCTTCCAGGAAGGGAACCATCTCCGCCAGCCTGTTCCGGGCATGGGCCAACTGGAGAAAATTGTTGATCACCAGCATATTGCCCGGTTCCAGGGCCAGAACCTCGGCGTAATGGCTGAAGGCGTCATCCGTCCTGCCCAGCTCCGCCTCCACCATGGCCATGCCCGTCAGGGACTTGACTCCGGGGGCCACGGCATGGGCCTTGCGGTACAGGGTCAGGGCGGCGTTCAGATCGCCCTCGCTCACGGCAATGGCGGCCAGACCCATAAAGGGATCGATTGCCGAACCGTCCGCGGCGGCGGCCTTCTGGTAATAACCACGGGCCTTTTCCAGCTCTCCCATGAACAGATAGCACTCGCCGAGTTCCTTGTTGATTTCATAATCGATCTGGTTCATATGCCCCCCTCCGCAAAAGAATTGCAGATGTGGAAAAGTTTTCCGTATCAGATGTCTTGCTGGCGCGATACGGCAGGATGCCCGGGAGAAGCAATCTTCGTGCCAAAAACCTTTTCCCGCGCCGGCGGCCACTGATGCGCCGGGGCTCCGCCCCGAACCCAGCCGGGGGCACGACGCCCCCCGGACCCCCTCATTGGCGTCCTGGCGCAAAGCGCCATGACGCCTGGACGGCTTCGTCGTTTCCCTTTCAAAAGATTGACGCCGGGCGGGTTCCGGGGGAAGAAAGGCGCGCATGTTCTGATAATTGCCAGAAAAACAAACTGGATACATATTTGGAACATTCTTTGCTAGAAGCGGGCCAACGCAGGAGGAAAAAATTTCCTCCTGCCGGAGGAGGACCCGTGGTGAAAAGTCTGTTCGACGCTGATGTCGGTCTCGTGGGCCGTGTCCTGGACATGCAGCTCCAGCGGCAGAATATTGTTTCCAGCAATCTGGCCAACCTGAAAACCCCCGGCTACCGCCCCCGCATCCTGTCTTTCGAGGAAGAATTGCAGGCCGCCCTAGGTCTGGATTCCAAGGGGAAACTCAGTCTGACGGACAGCAAGCATCTGCCCGCCGTCTTCAACCCGGACGGATTTTCCGCTGAATGGGCCAAAGCCTTCAAACCCCGCGTCGTCTACGGAGAAGACCGGGTCAATCTGGACAAGGAAATGGCCGTCCTGGCCAAGTCGAGCCTGCACTACAGCGCGCTGGCCTCGGTCATGCGCAGCAAGTTTGAGGGCCTGCGCAGCATCATTACAGAAGGACAAAAATAATGGACTTTATGACCGCTCTGGACATCGGCGCCTCCGCCCTTTCCGCGGAGCGTACCCACATCAACATCATTTCCATGAATCTGGCCAACGCCAAGACCACCCGCACGGTGGAAGGCGGCCCGTACCGGCGCAAGAGCGTCAGCCTGGAGGCCATTGAGGTGGACTCCCCCTTCGGCCGGCACATGCGGACCGCTCTGGACAGGGAACTGCGCGGGGTGCGCGTCCAGAATATCGCCGTGGACCAGCGCCCCGCCAAGATGGTCTACGAGCCGGGCCACCCCGACGCGGACGAAAACGGCTATGTCGCCTACCCGGATATCAACGTGGTGGAGGAAATGGCCAACCTGATGACTGCCCAGCGCGGCTATGAGGCAGGCGTCACCACAGTGGAAACCGTCAAGGCCATGTACCAGAAAGCCCTGGAAATCGGCCGCTGAACCCCGCCTCAAGGGACCGCGCCCCCGCGGCGCGATGGAGAGAAATCATGAGCATTCAAGCCCTGGGCCTTAAGGCCTATACCGACGCCCTGAACAACTTCGCCAAGGCGGAGCGGAAAATCCAGTCCGGCGAACAGATCTCCGCCAAGGCCCAGGCCACGGAGTTTTCCCAGATGCTGAACTCGTCCCTGAACACGGTCAACGGCCTGCAGGCGGAACGGGAAAGCATGGTGGCCTCCTTCGCCTCCGGGGAAAACCAGAATGTCCACGAACTGATGATCTCGTTGCAAAAGGCGAGCCTGGCCATGAACATGACAGCCGCCGTGCGCAACAAGGTCATGGAGGCGTATCGCGAACTCACCCGCTTGCAGTTCTAGGGCGTTTGACACCTGATGTGCAAGCTCATCCTTCCTGTGCTCTAACCCGGCCCCCCCCTGGAGGAAGACCTCATGCCCGCCGTTCTCGCCACCGCCCTGGAACGCGTCCGGACCTTCTGGTCCCGGATCTCCTTCAACCAGCGCCTGCTGGTCTCCATACTGACCGCCGTCTCCGTGTCTGTCTTCATTGGCCTGATCATCTGGCTGAGCCAGCCGGAATTCAATACCCTGTACAGCAATCTGGGGCCGGAAGACGCCAACCGCGTGGTGAAATCCCTGGAGGCCCGCCAGATCCCCTACAAACTGGAACAAAACGGGACCGCCATCCTGGTGCCGGCCGACAAGGTCTACGGAATGCGCATCAACCTGGCCGGCGACAATGTGCTTACCGGGCAGGGAGTGGGCTTTGAAATCTTCGATCAGGTCAATGTGGGCGTGACCGATTTCGTCCAGAAACTCAATTACCGCCGCGCCCTGGAAGGGGAACTGGGCCGGACCATCAGCGAATTTCCCGGCGTGGAATCCGCCCGGGTCCATCTGGTGGTGCCCAGCCGCAGCCTTTTCCTCGAGGATCAGCAGGAGCCCTCCGCCTCCGTCCTCCTGAAAGTCAGCGGCGCTCCGAAGCTGGAAGCCAAGGATGTCCAGGCCATTGTCAATCTGGTGACCATGGCCGTGGAGGGCCTGGACAAAAGCCGCGTTTCCCTCGCCGACACCAACGGCAAGGTCCTCTTTCAGCCCGAGGAGGAAGACTCCCTGGAAGGGCTTACCCGCACCCAGATCGAATTCAAGAACCGCACCCAGCAGACCCTGGAACGGCGCATCGAGGAACTGCTCATGCCCGTGGTCGGCCCCGGCCGCGTCATCGCCCGCGTCAACGCGGATATGGACTTCAGCAGGAAAACCATCAACAAGGTCCTCTGGGACCCGGAAAAGACCGTGGTCCGCTCCGAGGAGCGCACGGAGGAAAGCCAGCAGGGAAGCGCCCGCCTGGACAGCGGCGCGCCCGACCCCAACTTCCGGGGTGACGGCCTCACCGGCAACAATTCCAACCAGGCCGGAAGCCGCGAATCCCGCCGCACCAACTTTGAGATCAACCGGGAAGAGCAAAGCATCACCGCCAACATCGGCGACATCGACCGTCTTTCCATAGCCGTCATCGTGGACGGGACCTATACCGCCCAGGAGGACGGCAGCCAGACCTTTGTTCCCCGCTCCGACGAAGAACTCCGCCGCATCCGCCAGCTCGTCTCCAATGCCGTGGGCTTTGACTCGGCCAGGGGCGACACCATTGAGGTCAGCAATATCCCCTTCAGCGGCATAGAAATCTCCAAGCCGGACTCCATCGCCTCCATCATCATCGACTACGCCCTGCGCTTCGGCAAGCCCCTGCTCAACGCCCTGCTCGTCTTCCTCTTCCTGATCCTTGTCGTCCGCCCCGTCGTCCTCGCCCTTATCCGTCCCAAGGTGGAAGGCCGCGTCATTGAGGAACTGGAAGGCCTGCCGCAGGGCGAGGACCGCCTGGCCCTGGTGGATCAGGACCCCGACGCCATTGCCGCCGCGGCCATGCTGGAAAAGATCGAGGATATCAAGGCCCATGCCCTGCAGCTCTCCGAACAGAACATGGAACAGGCCATGGGCATCATCAAGAGCTGGCTCAAGGCCAACGGAACCGCCGCCGCCCAGCCTCCGGCCAAGGCGGCCTAGGGCGCTTGCGGAATGAAACTGCTCTCTGAAAAGCGTCCTTTTCCCCGCCTGGATCCGCAAATCAGCGCGTTCCTGATCCGGATCGCCCCTCGACAGAAAGGAACACCTTTCGTATAGTGCGGCGGGTGAGGCCAGAGATGCGCCCCAGAGCAAATTACCATTGAAAATGTGTAATTTGCTCTGCCAGGATTCGCCTGCAAATCCTGGCCGCGAAACAGGAGCGGGCCGGCTGGCCGTAAGCGAACTGTTTCAAGCGTGAATGCCATAACAGGAGACCCCATGCCCGCGGAACAGACCCCTTCGACGCAAGGCGCGAAGAAAACCGCCGTCCTCCTTCTGACCCTCGGCGAGCAGTTCGCCTCCGAGGTTTTCAAACGCATGGAACGCCAGGAACTGGCCGCCGTCTCCAGAGCCATGGTGGAACTGGACACTGTCCCCAAGGAACTGGTGGAGGAAGTCCTGCGCGAGTATTACCACGCCCTGGTCACCGGCCGGGAGATGGTCCGCGGCGGCCAGGATGCCGTCCGGCGCCTGCTCCTGCCCAACGTGGACAGCGACACGGCCAAGTATGTCTCCGACCTCCTCAATCTGGATACAGGCCCTGTCCCCTTCCGGGAGATCAGCAAGGTCAGCCCCAAACTCCTGGCCCAGATCCTGCGCAATGAACACCCCCAGACCCTGGCCCTGATCATCGGCAACATGCCCAGCGATCAGGCCGCCAGCCTTTTGACCAACCTGCCCGCCGGCGTGCGCGTGGAGGTGCTTATGCGCCTCGCCAAGCTGGAGGCTGTGCCCGAGGAGATGCTTGTAGCCGTGGACAAGGTTTTGCAAAGCCAGCTCATCGCCATGGGCGGCAAGGAAGGCAAAAAGGTGGGCGGCGTGCAGTCTGTGGCCGAGATCCTCAACGCCGTGGACCGCTCCACCGAGGAAGAGGTCCTGGCGGAAATTGAAGAAGAATCCCCCACCATGGCCGAGGAAATCCGCAACCTCATGTTCGTCTTCGAGGACGTCAAGTCCCTGGACGATCGCTCCCTGCGCGAAGTCCTCAAGGAAATCACCAACGAAGACCTGACCATGGCCCTGCGCGGGGCTTCCGAGGAGATGCGCAACATTTTCTTCAGGAACATGTCCGAACGCGCCGGCAACATGATCCGCGAAGATCTGGAGGTCATGGGGCCGACCAAAATCTCCGATGTGGAGGCCGCCCAGCAGAACATCGTCAAGATCGTCCGCCGCCTGGAAGGCGAAGGGCGGGTCATGATCAGCCGGGGCGGCGGCGACGTCTTCATTTAGGCCAACACTGGCGTACCGGGGCGGAGCCCCGATAAATCAGCATTTCTTTAGGGAAACACTGATTTATTCCCTTTGAGGGGGCTTTGCCCCTCAAACTCCCCCAGCAGGGGCATCCTGACAGGATGAGTTCGCCCTCGCTGGCGTTCGGGACGAACGGCCCCCGCACCCCCGTTAAGTATTTCAATGGAATACGAAATGAGGGGGTTCGGGGCGGAGCCCCGATAAATCAGCGCTTCCTTAGAGATATGACGATTGACCGAGTTAAAACATGAAATAGCGGCAAGGAACCGGCATGACCCCTGACGACAACTCTCCCTCCTCCTGGGGAACCATTTTTTCCGGCGGCCGGGAGCATTCCCTGCTGGATATCGAACGCGCCCGCTCCGCCGCCTGGACTCCGGCGGACGAGGAAACGTACCTTGACCGCATCCGCGAAAAGGCCTCCCGGATGGCCTCCGACATCCTGGCCAAGGCCGGCCGGGAGGCCGAGACCCTGCGGGAGTCTGCCCGGCAGGAAGGCTGCGCCGCGGGGCTGGCCGATGCCCAGGCCGAGCTGGAAGCCTTCCGGAGCGGCCTGGCGGAATCCGTGTCCGCCCTTCTGTCCGCCATTGAAGGCCGCTGCGGCGAAATTTTCGGCCAATGGCGCGAGGATCTCCTGGCGGTGGCCCGGCTGGCGGTGGAAAAGGTCATCGCCGTCGAAATCTCCCGGCAGGGAGCCGCCATTCTGGAGGCCCTCCTGGTCCAGTCCGTCAGCCTCCTGGAAAACCGGCGCTCCCTGGTCATCCGCGTCAACCCGCAGGATGAGCCGGTCATCTCCGAGATCATCGCCGCCGCCCGGAACAGGTTTCCCGACATCGGCTCCTGGCGGGTCAAGGCCGATGCCGCCGTCAGCCCCGGCGGCCTGGTGGCGGAAAGCGAATCCTCCCTGGCCGACGGCCGCCTGGAAAGCCGCCGCGCCGCCGTGGAAGAGGTCCTCGCTCAGCTGACCCTGCCGGAGGTACCCTGAGGTTCTTTTATGCGCCAAGCCCTAGATCTCCAGGAAACACAGGAAAAAGCCTCCGCCGGCGCCCTCTCCCGGGAAGAGGCCGCGGCCGTTCTCGCCCTGCCTGACGAACGCCTCCCGGAACTTCTGGACGCGGCCTATGCCCTGCGTCTGGCCCATAAAGGCCGGCTGGTGGACATCCAGATCCTGACCAACGCCAAAAGCGGCGGCTGCGGCCAGGACTGCGCCTACTGCGCCCAGGGGAAGGACTCCCGGACGGGCATCGCCACCTATGCCCTCGCCGGGCCGGAAACTTTTCTGGACAACGCCCGCCTGGGCCAGGAGACGGGCGTCTCCCGGCACTGCATCGCCTTAAGCGGCCTTTATTTCGACGATGCCGGCATCGCCGCCTTCTGCCGGCGGGTGGAACAAATCAGGCAGGAGGCGGATACCCCCATCTGCTGCTCCATCGGCTTTCTGACCAGACCCCAGGCGGAGCGGCTGAAAAAGGCCGGAGTGGACAGGATCAACCACAACCTCAATACCGGCAGGAATTTCTATCCCCGCATCTGTTCCACCCACAGCTACGACGAACGGGTGCGCAACATCCGGATGCTAAAGGACACAGGCTTTGAAATCTGCAGCGGGGGGATCGCGGGACTCGGGGAGGAGCGGGAAGACCTTGCGGACATGTTCCTGGCCCTTCAGGACCTCTCCCCAAAGTCCGTCCCCGTCAACTTTTTCCTGCCCGTCCCCGGCACGCCCCTGGCCGCGCGAGATCTGCGCGAGCTGACGCCGGAGTATTGCCTGAAAGTCCTCTGTCTGGCCAGATTCATCCTGCCCGGGGCGGATCTGCGCTGCGCCGCCGGCCGGGAAGTCTACCTGAAGGATGTCCACCCCCAGCTCTTCCGGGTGGCGGATTCCATTTTCGCCTCCGGCTACCTGACGGTGGGCGGGGACAGCCTGCAAGAGACCATCCGGCAGATCCGGGAAGCCGGCTTTCTTTACAGGCTGGCGCAGCCGGCCGGATCCGGCGGCCCGAAAAACCGGAAAAAAGACACGGCAGCGGGGAACCGCGCGTGAGTCCCGATCCTCAAGGCGTCCTGAATCTCCTGTCCGGCCTGCGGCCAGTGACGGCGTACGGCAAGGTCAACAAGATCGTCGGCCTTGTGGCCGAGGGCAGCGGCATCCGCGCTCCCCTCGGTTCCCTCTGCCATATCCTGCCGGACGCGCGGGAGGAAACGCGGCCGGGCGAGGGCGTTCCCGTGGAGGTGGTGGGCTTTCGCGACGGCAACCTTTTGTTCATGCCTTACGGCGACCTGCGCGGGGTCCGGCCCGGCAGTCTGGTGCGCAATTCCAGCCTGCCTCCCCTTTTCCCCGCCGGACAGGAACTTTTGGGCCGAACCCTGGACGCCTTCGGCCACCCCTTGGACAAAGGCCCCGCCCTTCAATCCTCCGAGGCCGTTCCCCTTTACGCCGGGCCGCCCCTCCCCCTGGACCGGCCCCGCATTGACAGCCCCCTGGATGTGGGCGTGCGGG
>JAISNZ010000092.1 GCA_031275955.1 Desulfovibrio sp.
CGCGTTCCAAATATCGCTGATTAGCAACGCTATAGAATGGGTCAGCAACCGCTTGAAATGGCAAGCCATTGGCTTTCACCATTTGAACTAAGAACATACGCACCGCCGTTGCGACATCAAGTCCTATTTGACTTGCTACCATTTGAGCGGCATCACGCAGGGAATCATCCACTTTTATCTGGATATTGGCCATAATCCTTTCCTCATGTTTGACATTCTAAAAATAATATTTAACATGCCAAAAACCAGGGCCACTGTCAATGTCCCCTGCCATTGAACTTGAGCGTTCCGCCAGGCCCGCCTTACGGCCTCCTGCGCCTGTGGATTCGCTGCATAAAAACAATCCGGCGCATAATTGGGGATGCAGGCAGTCTTGTCTGGGGGCAGCCGGCAGGCAGCGGCATGGATATTTTCCACAAGCTTATCTGACTGTAATATATCTCATTGTCTTCATTCAATAATAGCGCGCGGACATTTTCAGTCAGAGATTGCGGAAGAAAACATGCGCGCCGCCAAAGGCGGCGGAAGGATCATATTGTCTTCTCCCGTTGTAATATCCACCACAGTGTGCCTGTTTCAAAATCCTGAACAGGCAAATCTTTGCGGAAAAATATCTGAAGCGGATGTTTCACCCCCCCCCCTCCGATGTTCTCTTGCGTTTCAGAATCATGCTGTATGATGAAAAATCCGTTCGCAACGCATCGAAAGTCAATAAATTTCCGCGCGTCCGTCGGCGAGAAAAACCAACGGTGTCGGTCTCCTTCCGGTTCCGGCGTCAGGCCGTAAAATTTCATATCTTTGGGCCGGCCCATATATTTTCCGTTATACAGAAATCTCATAAAATCAGCATAGGGGTTCGGCAGAGAAATGATGACATATTTTGCGGCCATCCGGCAGCATTCATCGAAGGCGGCATGAATATTTTCAAGATGTTCCAGCACATCAAGGCAGAGGACGACGTCAAAAGAAGCGTCGGCAAAAGGCCAGGGGATATTTTCCAGATTGTGACGCACGGCTATATGTTCGCCATACCCGATAGTGAGATATTTTACGCTCTTAGGAAGGAACGGCCCCAGCGCGCCCTTGTCCGCGCCGACATCAAGAACATTGCCCGAAGCGGCCAGAACCGGCTGATATTTCTCCCAGACATAGCGGCCCTTGCTTGCGCGGTCGGTATAACGAAATTTTGTATTGAACATGCTCACCTGTTTTTTACGCCGCTAACCGTTTGAGCGCGTGTATATCTTTTGGACAATGCTCTCGGTATTCTTGCCGTTGCGGCCGAATTCCTTCAAGTTGTTCACAAACATACCCAATTGAGAAAATAATTCATTGGCGCAAAACTTACCAGAGGGCAGACGCTCCAAATCAAGTTCGCTCTTGATTTCAGCAAAATATTGCTCGCAGGTTCCGCGATCCCGGTACAAGCGCAACACATCGGCGCAACTCACTTCTTCAAGATTTGTCCAGACGCTGAAAACCGTATATTCAGGCCCGAGCAGCAACTGTCATTTTTTGCTGATACGCTCGGTCACTATTTAACTGCGCGAATCGACATCATCCACACCTCGCTGGTGAAAAGTTGATTTTGTTCTGTACAAAATCAACATGCCGGATTCATTAAAAAAATGCAACATAAAACTGTATCGTTAATGTAATGTCTACTGTAACTTTTTACGGAGTCAGGGGAAGATGTTTTCCCCTTTGGCTGCGGATGGGCGGATGGATATGGCAGACAGCCAGGGCCGCAAGCAAAGCCAGGCTTCAAGCAAAGCCAGGCCCCCCGTCCCTCCGGGAGGAGGGATAGCGGTGCGCGGCGCTTTTGTCAACCATACGAAGAAACCCTTTCCGGCGGGCGCTGGGGAGGGTTTTACCTTCAGAGGAGATATGATACAGGGGCATTTTCCTGGCGGGAAATTGCCTGGGAGGCCTTATATGTCGGCGGAAGTTATTGACGGAATCCGGATGCGGGAGGCCATCCTCGTCGAGTTGCGGCGGGAAGCCACCCTCCTGCGGGAAAAATTCGCCGTCGCGCCCGGACTGGTCACCATTCTGGCGGGCAACAATCCTTCTTCGGTGAGCTATGTCGCCCAGAAGGCCAGGACAGCCCGGGAACTGGGGTTCTTCGCGGTACAGGAGAACCTGCCTGAAGATTGTTCCGAAGCGGCGCTGCTGGACCTGATTGCGCGCTACAATGCCGATGGGCGGGTACACGGCATCCTGGTCCAGCTTCCCCTGCCAGGCTCCATCCGCGAAGAGCGGGTGATTGCCGCCCTCGATCCAGCCAAGGATGTGGACGGCTTTCATCCCGTGAATCTTGGCCGCCTGCTCACGGGCGGCGGGGAGGAAGGGTTTGTGCCCTGCACGCCGGCCGGCATCCGGGAAATGCTTCTGCGCCTGGGCGTGGAGACAGGCGGGGCGGAAGTGGTGGTGGTGGGGCGTTCCCTCATTGTGGGCAAACCCGTTGCCGTCCTGCTGGGGCGGCGGGGCCGGGGAGGGGACGGCACGGTCACCCTGGCCCACACCCGGACGCGGGATCTGGCCGGGCACTGCCGGCGGGCGGATATCCTGATCGTGGCCGCCGGCCGGCACGCCTTTGTCAAGGCGGACTGGATCAAGCCCGGAGCCACGGTCATCGACGTGGGCGTGAACCGGGTGGGGTTTAACGAGGCCACGGGCAGGGCCGTTCTGCGCGGCGATGTGGATTTCGACGAAGCCCGCAAGGTGGCGGGCAGGATCACCCCCGTTCCCGGAGGAGTCGGTCCCCTGACCATCGCCATGCTGATGAAAAATACCCTGGAATCGGCTCAACGGGCCTGCCGCCGCGGCTTTTCCCGAGATGCGGACTGCCTTGGCGCGGGATTGCCGCAAGGCGAATGCTCTTCGCCGTCCAGCGGCAATCTCAAGCGCGACAGGCACTGAGGAAACGCTGATGTATTCCCTTTGAGGGGGCTTTGCCCCCTAAAACTCCCTTAAGAAAAAAGGGGAAGGACCGATAAGGGCGAGGGAAGCCGTATTCCGGAGCCTTTTCCCCTCCACGCCGTCTGCCCGGGAAAAATGCTCCGGCGGCTGGCTTGCCGTTAACGGCGCGGTTTTCCTGTAAAATCCGAAAGAGGCGGCACGCGCGAAGCGCAAGTGTTCCAAGGAGGACGCACATGGAGATCTTAAATGCTCAAGAGGCCCAGGCGGCGGCGTCAGCGGCCGCGGGCGCGATTCACGACGTTCTGGGCGCGCAGTTGATCACGAAAACCCTTGACAGGCTGCACACTTCCGCGTCCCTGACCGGCGCTGTGGTTGACCAGGACTATCAGTTTCAGAAAGATGTCCTGCAGGGCATCGGCCTCGGCCTGAAGGTGGATGCCGGTATTTAGGGCGGGGCCATCCCCTCATTTCACCTTCACAGTCGCATCCCCGTCAGCCCGGTTTCAGGATGCAACGCGCCCTGAAACCGGGCCGGCGAGGGGGTCCGGGGGGCATCATGCCCCCCGGCGGGGTTCGGGGCAAAGCCCCGACACCTCCAGGGTTTCGTTCATGCTGCCGGTCCGGTATCCCCGCAGATCCACCGCGGTATAGGTGAAGCCCAGTTCACGGAAGCGGCTGTCGATCCGGCGCCGGAGGTCCTCTTCCCGCAACAGGGCGAAATCCCGCGCCTCAATCTCGATCCGGGCCAGCGCGCCCTGGTCGTGAAAGCGGACCCGGACCTGGCGGAAGCCGAGATCCAGAAGAAATTGTTCGGCCTCGTCCACGCGGCGCAGCCGGGCGGGGTTGATGCGCTCGCCGTAAGGGAAACGGGAGGCCAGACAGGCAAAGGAAGGCTTGTCCCAGACGGCAAGCCCCAGATCCTTCGCCAGGGCGCGGATCTCGGTTTTCGTCAGGCGGGCCAGACGCAGGGGGCTGATGACGCCGAGCTCCTCAACGGCCCGCAGGCCGGGGCGGTAGTCCCCCTCGTCGTCGGCGTTGGAGGCCTCGATCACGTGGGCCATGCCCTCTTGCGCGGCCAGCTTCCCGATTTTGGAGAAGAGTTCCCTTTTGCACAGGTAGCAGCGCTGGGGAGGATTGTCGGAAAAACCTTCCAGGGCAAGTTCCTCCGAGTCCACCAGGAAATGCCGGATGCCCCGGGCCGCGGTGAATTCCTGGGCGGCCCGCAGTTCCCGCAGGGGAAAGCTCAGGGAGCGGGCGGTAACGGCGCTGACCTGATCCCCCAGGACATCGTGGGCGCTTTTCAGGAGAAAGGTGGAATCCACCCCTCCGGAAAAGGCCACGGCCGCGCTGCCGAGGCCGCGCAGGCATTCCGTCAGCCGGGTGTGCTTTTCTTGCAGCGTATTCATGGGCGGCGTATACATGGGCAGGCCCCTTTTCTGCTGAGGGTATAGCCAGGGGGGGAGAGGTTTGTCAAATCCAGGGAGCGCATGTATGTCCTCCGCGGCCTCACCGCCTGTCTTCACCGTGATCATTCCCGTGCGCGACAGGTGGGAGCTGACCCGCGATTGTCTGCAAAGCCTGTCCCGCCATACCCCGGAATATCCCTTTGAGGTCCTTGTGGCCGACAACGGCTCTTCGGACGCCACCGCCCGGGAGTGTGTCCCCTGTGGCCGGGCGCTCTTCGGCCCTTCCTTTGCCTGCCTGCGCTGGGAGGAAAACCGGAATTTCGGGCCGGCCTGCAACGCCGCCGCCCGCCGGGCCGGGGCTCCTTTGCTCTTTTTTCTCAATAACGATACCCGGCTCACGCCCGGCTGGGCCCCGCCCCTGGTGGAGACATTCGCGGCAGCGGAAACCATCGGCGGATCCTCCCCGCCGGGAGGCGGCGGAATTCCGGCCCGGGGCGTTCCCGGCGCCGCGGGTCCCCTCCTGCTCTATGAGGACGACACGGTTCAGCACCTGGGGGTTGCCCTGGCCCCTTCGGGCTTCACCCATCTCTATCGCGGCTTTCCGGCCACGCACCCGGTCGTCCGCGCCAAGCGCAGGCTTCAGGCCATCACCGCCGCCGCCCTCATGGTTCCGGCCGCCCTCTTTGGGGACTGCGGCGGTTTTTACGAGGAGTACAGAAACGGCTTTGAGGATCTGGAATTCTGCCTGCGCATCCGGGAACGGGGCAAGGCCCTGGCCGTTGTTCCCGATTCCGTCGTCTACCACCTGGAAAGCCGGACGCCCGGCCGCAAGAGCGAAGACGATCACAACGCCGCTCTCCTCCGTTCCCGCTGCGAGCCCTTTTTTGCCGTTGATCTGCACCAGCACGGCGCGCGGGACGGTTTTGCCGTTTTTGTGGACGACATGCTGAGTATTTCCCTGGGCCTTACCCCGGAGGAGGACTCCGCCCTCGCCGCTGAAGCCCGGACCCCGGCGGACTGGCGGGAGCTTGTCCGCGCCCATCCCTTCTGGACCACGGGCAAGGAATGGCTGGCCGACGCCCTGGAAAGGGAGGGCGCCCTTCAGGAGGCCCTGGGCCTGCGCGCGGATGTGGCCTCCCGGCTGCAAACCGTCGAGAGCCATGCGCGGCTCAGCCGCCTGGCGGCAAAGGCCGGCGACCGCGCCGTCCACGACCTGGCCGAAAAGCGTCTTACGCGCATGCTCCGCTACCGGACCGACAGGGACAGTGCCCGGAACTATGTCCGCTATGTCCTGGCCCATACGGCGGGCCAAAGGGACGCCTTTCTGGAATCCCTGTACAGGGAAAAATTGCGCGCCCTGCACGGCGGCTGAGATCCGCGCCGCCTTTTCCCGATCAACCGGCCGCCGCCCCTTGCCGCTCCAGCCGTCATGGGATATACCCCGGGCCTATGAAAACCCTTCGCCACAATACCGCGGTCAGAAATATCGCCATTATCGCCCATGTGGATCACGGCAAGACCACCCTGGTGGACGCCATGTTCCGGCAGAGCGGCGTATTCCGCGCCAATCAGGAAGTGGACGAGCGCATCATGGACAGCATGGACCTGGAGCGCGAACGCGGCATCACCATTGCGGCCAAAAATTGCGCCGTCACCTGGAAGGGGGTCAAGATCAATATCCTGGACACCCCCGGCCACGCGGATTTCAGCGGCGAGGTGGAACGCGCCCTGTCCATGGTCACCGGGGCCGTCCTCCTGGTGGACGCCTCCGAGGGTCCCCTGCCGCAGACCCGTTTTGTGCTCAAAAAGACCCTGGAGGCCGGGCTGCCCATTCTTGTCGTGATCAACAAGATCGACCGCAAGGATGCCCGCCCCGCGGAGGTCCTCAACGAGATCTACGATCTGTTCATTGATCTGGGAGCGACCGAGGACCATCTGGATTTTCCCCTGCTCTATGCCGTGGGGCGCGACGGCATCGCCCAGACCGCCCCGGACGAAGCGGGAAAGGATCTCTCCCCTCTTTTTGAGGCCCTGATCCGGGAAATTCCCGGTCCGGCCCACGACCCGGAGGAACCCTTCCAGATGCTGGTCTCGGACCTGGAGTATTCCGATTATCTGGGCCGTCTGGCGGTCGGCCTGGTCAGGCACGGCTCCGTCCGTCCGCGGGAATCCCTTGTCCGCGCGGGAGAGGGGGGACAGCTCTTTCCGGTGAAACTGGCCCGGCTCCAGGTCTATCAGGGGCTGCAGCTCGTGGACGCCGAGGAGGCCCTGGCCGGGGAGATTGTCGTCCTGGCCGGCATGGAAGACGTGACCATCGGGGACACCATCTGCACCCGGGAATCCCCCCGCATCCTGCCCCGTCTGCGCGTGGACGCCCCCACGGTATCCATGCGTTTCTCCCTCAACACCTCGCCCCTGGCCGGGCAGGAGGGGCCGCTGGTGCAGTCCCGCAAGATACGGGAACGCCTGGAGAAGGAGGCCCAGCGGAATGTGGCCATCCAGGTGGAAGACGGGGAAGGCAAGGATACCTTTATCGTCAAGGGGCGGGGCGAATTGCAGATGGCCATCCTCATTGAACAGATGCGCCGCGAGGGTTTTGAGCTGTCCGTGGGGCGCCCCAAGGTCATTCTGCGCGAGGAGGGGGGGGAGATCCTGGAGCCTGTGGAAACCCTTCTGGTGGACTGCGACGAGGCCTTCATGGGGATTGTCACGGAAAAGCTGGCCTGCCGCAAGGGGCGTTTGACCACTCTGGCCAACAACGGTTCCGGGCGGGTGCGCCTGGAATTCGCCATTCCGGCCCGGGGGCTCATCGGGTTTCACGACGAGTTTCTCACCGACACCAAGGGCACGGGGATCATGAACTCCTCCCTTTCCGGGTACGAGCCCTTCCGGGGGGACTTCGCCACCCGTTTCTCCGGTTCCCTGGTGGCTGACAGGGCCGGCAGGGCCGTGGCCTATGCCCTCTTCAATCTGGAGCCGCGCGGGGAAATGTTCGTGCGGCCCGGCGAGCCTGTCTACGAGGGGCTGATCGTGGGGGAACACAACCGCGACAACGACATCGACGTCAACCCCACGAAGGAGAAAAAGCTGACCAACCTGCGCGCCGCCGGCAAGGATGAGAACATCATCCTGACCCCCGTCCGTCCCATGACCCTGGAGCGCGCCCTGCAGTTCGTGGCCGATGACGAGCTTGTCGAGGTCACGCCGAAATCCATCCGTCTGCGCAAGGCGGAACTCAGCGCCCTGAAGCGCCGTCAGGCGGCCGGCAAAAGGATACGCGAGAAAAGTTGAGCACGCTCCAGCCGCCGGATCATTTTTTCCGCCTATCCAATTTGAAGGTGAAAACACACTACGCCAAGATTGCAGGGCAGTTCACGAAGGAAACGAGTGAACCGCTCCACATCTCCGTCGGTGTGAGGATCGTCAAGGGCGTCCGGGGGCGTGAGACGGACTGTCTTGGGGATCGGTCGCGCCAAGCAAAATATGCAGCCCCCGGGAGCGCACAAGAGTGAGTAGCTTGAGCGCCGGGCCGGACGGCCTTTTCAGACCGCGTTCCCATTCGGAAACCAGATTTTTGGTGACGTTGAGGTGGGCTGCGAATACAGGTTGGGAAACCTGTTCCCGTTCGCGCAATTCTTTGATTTCCTCCGGCGCCATGAGTTCCACAGGGACCAGGCAGGATGCGTCGAATCCGCGCATGGTGCGTTTGTTGATGACGCCATGCGCGTGCAGGCTTTCCGCCAGTTCATGGATTGATGCGCTTACATCGTCGCGGTATTGTTTCGTGTTCACAGCAGGCTCCTATAGCAATAAACGCTTGAAACAGTTCGCTTACGGCGAATACGCCTGCTCCTGTTTCTCGGCAATAATTTGTTTGTAAATCATTGCAGAGTAGTTCACGAATGAAACGAGTGAACTGCTCTAAAATTCTTCAAAAGAGGCATCATCAAGCATGAATTGTAAGGTTTCATTGTCCATATTCAGCAATATAGACGCAAGCCGTTTGAAGTCCTTTTCCTGTTTGTCATCAATATTGGATGTGGATGATTTATCGAATCCGTGAACGAAAAATGCGCGATACCCGATACGCAACAAGATAATGGTTCTGTACCCCCCGGAGCGTCCTTCTCCTGGCCGGGAAACGCGTTGCTTGAAAACCCCTGATCCGATATCGGCGTCCACCATTCCTTTTTCAATTCGCTCCAGAGCATCGGCAAGCGACTGATCGCTGATATCTTCGCGACGCGCCCAGCGGTTGAAACTTTTCGATTTGAAGCGGCGCATGATCCTGTCATCCACAGTATGATACTTCTATATCCATTTATGGAATGGACGTCAAGGAGACGCTGGCATATCCTTAGAAGGACGCGGTTCCTATGAAGAAATCGCCCTGAGGGCGGCCTCTGTCCGGGCGAGGTCTTCCAGGAGGGTTTCGCTGCGGCCCTGCAGGCTGCGGAAGGCCGCGAGCAGAGAGGCGGCGCGGGCGGAGTCGGCGTAGACCACGGGATCGGCCAGGAGGGTTTCGGTCCCGGCCAGTTGGGCCAGGACGGTTTCCAGCTCCTTTTCCAGGCGGGCGTAATTTTCCCGCAGGGGCCGCGTTTCCCGGGAGAGGGCCTTTCTGGCTTCCGCCCTCTCGCGCTTGCGCTGCCGTGGGTCTTCCCGGCCGGGGGAGGGATTTGAGGAGCGGCGCGCCCGCAGGGCGGCGGCGTTTTCCGCCAGGCGCTCGTCCCTGCGGGTTTCCTGGTATTGCGCAAAGCCGCGCTCGAAGAGGGCGAAGCCGGCGGGCGAGAGGCGCCAGATCTGTTCCGCCGCCTCGGCCAGGAGGTGTCGGTCATGGGCGACCATGAGCAGGGTGCCGTCAAAGGCGCCCAGGGCTTCCACCAGGGCCTCGCGGCTTTCCAGATCCAGGTGGTTGGTGGGCTCGTCCAGGAGCAGAAAATTGCAGCGGGCCAGAAAGAGGGACGCCAGGATGAGGCGGCTTTTTTCCCCGCCGGAGAGGCTGCCGACAACGCGGTCGAAAAAGTCCCGGCCGAGGAGGAAGAGGCCGAGGACGCTCATGAGTTCTTCTTCCGCGCTGCGCGGGTCGGCCAGACGGCGGATTTCCCCCAGAACCGTGTTCGAGGGGGCAAGGGTATCCAGTTGGTGCTGGCTGAAGTAGCCCAGGCGGACCTGCTGGCCGAAGACGACGCTGCCGCCGGTTTTTTCCAGGCGGCCCGCCAGGAGGCGGAGCAGGGTGGACTTGCCGCAGCCGTTGGGGCCGACCAGGGCGATTTTCTGGCCCCGGTACAGGGTGAAGGACAGGGTTGGCCACAGGCGCAGGCCGTCGGGGAAGGCGAAGGCCAGATCCGCCACGGAGAGGACGGTGCGCTCGGAGCGGGGAGGGACGGGCCAGGTGAAGGCCAGTTCCCGGCGCCGGGGATCGGCCTGCAGCCCTTCCAGTTCCTTTTCCAGCTTTTTGGCCATCTTCTGGCGCGAGGCCGCCTGGCGGGCTTTGGTGGCCTTGGCCCTGAAGCGGCGGACAAAGTCCATCTTGCGGGCGATGTCCTCCTGGATGCGGGCGGCCTCGCGCCCCCGCTGCTCCTCCAGTTCCTCCTGCAGGGCGATGAATTGGGAAAAGGTGCCCCGGCGGAAGACCGGCTTGCCGTTGCCGCTGCAGTAGAGCAGGTGGCTGCCCACCTTGTCCATGAAGACCCGGTCGTGGGCCACGAAGATCAGAACCCCCGCATAGCCCAGCAGGAAGGTTTCCAGCCATTCCACGGCGTCCAGGTCCAGGTGGTTGGTGGGTTCGTCCAGCAGGAGGACGTCCGTGCCGGCGGTGAGCACGCGGGCCAGCTTGGCCCGTTCCCGCCAGCCTCCGGAGAGTTCGCGCAGGGGCCGGTCCCATTTCTCCCCGGCGAATCCCAGGCCGGAGAGCACGGCCTTGGCCCGGTGTTCCGGGTTGTAGCCGTATTTCATTTCCAGTTCGCCCTGGCGCAGGGCGAGGCGGTCCAGGGCGGCGGAGTCCTTCAGTTCTTCGGCCCGCTCCCATTCCTCCCAGAAATCCCTCCAGTCCGGGATGTCTTCCAGAACAAAGGGCAGGAGGGCGTTTTCCAGGCGGGCCGGGGTCAGCTCCTGCTCCACGAATCCCAGCCGGCAGCCGCGCGGGTAGAGGATGCGGCCGCTGTCCGGGGTCTCGTGCCCGGCCAGGAGGCGGAGCAGGGTGGACTTGCCGCTGCCGTTTGGGCCGCAGACGCACAGGCGCATCCCGGAGGTCGCCTCCAGGGAGAAGGCCGTCAGGATGTCCTGTTCCCCGAAGGATTTGGAAAGATTCTGGATGGAAACGCGCATGGCTATCCGGAGTTTTCCCCAAGGTCCAGGCCGTCCCGGGCCTCCTCCCTTGCGTCCTCAAGCTCGCGCAGGGCCTTTTGTCTTTTGCGCTCCCGCGTGCCCAGGGGCTTTCGGGCCTCAAAATCCGCCGAGCGCTCCTGCTTGCGGGCAAAGACCAGGAATCCCGTATGGGCCACCATGCGGTCCTGGGGCCGCAGGCGGCCCGCCGCCGGCTTCCAGCCGCGCGCCAGGATCTCCTCCACCTCAATGTCGTCGAAGGGCCCCTTTTCCAGGGCCGCCAGAAGCAGGGAGACCTGTTCCACCGTGGGCAGGAGGAAGGCCAGGGGCGCTCCCGGGCGCACGGCCGCCGTCACCTGCCCGAGATAGTCCCAGGGGGTGCGCAGGTCCAGGAACAGGGCGTCCGCGTCTGTCTGCAGAAAGCCTTCGCCGATGTCGCGCAGGTGCCGGGTGACGTTGTCCCCCACTCCGGCCCAGGCCAGGTTGCGGCCGCAGAGGTCGTAGAATTCCTGCCGGGCCTCGTAGGTGTAGACATGCCCCCGTTCCCCGCTCAGCCAGGAAAGGGCCACTGTCAGGCCGCCCGATCCGGACCCGGCCTCGATGATCCGCGTTCCGTTCCCCACCCCCAGGCGCATGCAGATGTAGCCGATGTCCTTGGGGTAGAGGATCTGGGTCTGGCGCTTCACCCCGCGCGTCAGGTCGCAGAGGGTGGGGCGCATGATCCGGTAGGGCGCCCCCAGCAGGGTCCGCACCTCGGTCCCGAAATCAGTCCCGGCCAGGGTTTCCGCCGGAATGACCCCGTCCGCGCCGTGGATGTCCTGTCCCTGCGTCAGGCGGCGCAGGCTCCGCCGTCCCCGCGGACTGACCAGGAGAAAGAGTTCGCCATAGTCCGGCACGGCGGTCACTCTTCCCGGAACATGGCTCCGCTGGCGGCGGAGCTGACCTGGCGGGCGTAGCGGCGCAGGAAGGGGGAGGGGGCGGGCCTGGCCGGGGGGGAGGCGCGGCGTTGGGCCAGCTCGGCCTCGTCCAGCAGGAGTTCCAGTTTCCGGCGGGGGATGTCGATGAGGATGCGGTCGCCGTCCCGGACCAGGGCGATGGGGCCTCCTTCGGCGGCTTCGGGAGAGACGTGGCCGATGGCGGCGCCGCGGGAGCCTCCGGAGAAGCGTCCGTCGGTGATGAGGGCCACGTCGCCCTCCAGGCCCATGCCGGTGATGGCCGAGGTGGGGGTGAGCATTTCGCGCATGCCGGGGCCGCCGCGCGGTCCCTCGTAGCGGACGACGACGGCGTCGCCGGGCCGGATGCGGCCGCCTAGGATGGCGGCGGTGGCGTCCTCTTCGGAGTCGTAGACGCGGGCGGCGACGGTGCGGGTCATCATGGCGGGCAGGACGGCGAGCTGTTTGACCACGGCGCCTTCGGGGGCCAGATTGCCGCGCAGGATGGCGATGCCGCCTTCCGGGGACCAGGGGGCGTCCAGGGAGCGGATGACCTCGGGGTTCGCGGCCTTGCAGTCCTTAAGGTTTTCGGCCACGGTCCGGCCGGTGACGGTAAGGGCCTCGCCGTGGAGGAGGCCGCCCTTGAGCAGGGCGGCCATGACGGCCGGGATGCCGCCGGCCAGATGGAGGTCCTCGATGTGGTGGACGCCGGCGGGGGAAAGTTTGCACAGGTTGGGCGTTTTCCGGCTGATCCGGTCGAAGATGTCCAGGGAAAGGTCAAGCCCGGCCTCGCGGAAGATGGCCGGCAGGTGCAGGACGGTGTTGGTGGAGCCGCCCAGGGCCATGTCCACGGCCACGGCGTTGGTCACGGCCTTTTCGGAGACGATGTCCCTGGGGGTGATGTTTTTCGCGTACAGGTCCATGACCTGCATGCCGGCGGTTTTGGCCAGGCGGACGCGCTCGGCGTGGACGGCCGGGACGGTTCCGTTTCCGGGCAGGGCCAGGCCCATGGCCTCGGCCATACAGTTCATGGTGTTGGCCGTGAACATGCCCGAACATGAGCCGCAGCCGGGGCAGGCGTGTTCGATCATGTCCTCCAGATCTTCCCGCCCCAGGGCGCCGACCTTGAAACGGCCGACGGCCTCGAAGACGGAAATGAGGTCGGCGGTTTTTTCCCCGCCCCGTCCCGCGAGCATGGGGCCGCCGCTGAGCAGGACGGCGGGGATGTTCAGGCGCAGCATGGCCATGAGCATGGCGGGAACGCTCTTGTCGCAGTTGGGGATCAGGACCAGGGCGTCAAAGGGATGGGCCGTGGCCATGATTTCCACGGAATCCGCGATGATCTCCCGGCTGGGCAGGGAAAAGCGCATCCCCTCGTGATTCATGGCCAGGCCGTCGCAGACGGCAATGGCCGGAAATTCCAGGGGAACCCCGCCGGCCATGCGGATTCCGGCCTTGACGGCCCGGCAGAGGGTGTCCAGGTGGATGTGTCCGGGCACGACCTCATTGGCGGAATTGACCACGCCCACCAGGGGGCGGCGCATTTCCTCACGGGTCAGCCCCAGGGCGTGGAGCAGGGAGCGATGGGGGGCCTTTTCCAGCCCCTCGGTCATTCGTTTGCTGCGAATCGGTTGCATAAAGACTCCTTTGCAAAGAGAGGAAGGGGCGGGTTAGCCGCGCACCGCCAGCCAGCTTGCCGTCATGCCTGTGACGGCCGGGACCAGCATCAGGGCGAGGCAGAATTCGGGGGAAGGGAAGAGGA
>JAISNZ010000101.1 GCA_031275955.1 Desulfovibrio sp.
CCCAGGCCGCGGCGGGGGGGGTGCGGGGCCGTCCGTCCCGCGCCACCGCGCGGGCGCACCCGCCCTCAAAAAGATCGCCCCCCGGGGGGGGTTGGGGGCGCCGCCCCCACACCTCCCTATTTTCTGCATTGAGGTTGCGGTTATGCGCAAGGCGGAAGGGACGAGGGTCGTGGTCATCGGCGGCGGCGCGACGGGGACGGGAATCCTCCGTGATCTTTCCCTGCGCGGCATTCCCGCTCTTCTGCTGGAGCGGGGGGATCTCGGTTCCGGCACGAGTTCCCGTTTTCACGGCCTTCTGCACAGCGGGGCGCGCTATGCCGCGGGCGATCCCGAATCCGCCCGCGAATGTATTCGGGAGAACGGTGTCCTGCGCCGCATCGCCCCGGATTGCGTCGAGGAAACGGAGGGCTGGTTCGTCCGTTCCCCCGGGGATGATCCGGCCTTTGAGCCGGTCTGGCTTCGCGCCTGCGCGGACTGCGGCATTGAGGTCCGGCGGATCGACCCTAAGGACGCCTTCCGGCTGGAGCCCAATCTCGCGCGCGACGCGCGGGCCGTGTTCCGCGTTCCGGATTCCGCCGTGGACGGGTTCCGCATGGTCTGGCATAACGCCATGTCCGCCCGGCGCCGCGGCGGGCGTCTGCGCACCTATACCCGGGTCACGGGGATCACGCTGGAGGGGGGCGCGGTTGCCGGGGTGACGGCTGTCGGGGCCTCGGGGGAGTCCGGGCGCATTCCCTGCGAGTATGTGATCAACGCGGCCGGTTCCTGGGCGGGGGAGGTGGCCGCCCTGGCCGGTCTCCGGGTGCCCGTGTCCCCGGACAGGGGATTGCTGCTGGCCTTCAACCACCGCTTTCTCGACAGGGTGGTGAATCGCCTGCGTCCGCCGTCCGATGGGGACATCTTCGTTCCCCACGGCTCTGTCGTCATTTTCGGCACAACCTCCGTGCCCGTGGATCGCCCGGACGACGTTACGCCCACCTCCGCCGAGGCCCTGCGCCTTCTGGACGAGGGAGAAGTCCTCTTTCCCGGGCTTCGCGGCTACCGTCTGCTGCGCGCCTTCGCCGGAACCCGCCCCCTGTATTCGCCCGAGGCCTTGAGCGGACGGGCGGCCACGCGCGATTTCGTCATTCTGGATCATGAGCGGGAGGGCTGCCGGGGCATGGCCACCATCACGGGGGGAAAATTCACCTCCTTCCGGCTGATGGCGGAAAGGATCTGCGATCTGGCGGCGAAGCGTCTCGGCGTTACGGCGCCCTGCCGCACGGCGCAGGAGGCCATCCTCCCCTCCCGCTCCGGAGAGGAACTGCGCCGCGCCCGGAAAATTTTCCCCTTGGGCGGCGCGGATCTCGCGGCCTCGCGCCTTGGCGACGGGCTGGAAAAGGCCATGGGGATCGCCGAGGAGGCGCCCTGGAAGAAGCTGCTGCTCTGTGAGTGCGAGTTGGTGACTCTGGCGGAATTTGAAGCCATCGCCTCGGAACCCACCAGCCGTTCCCTGAGCGACATCCGCAGGCGCACCCGCATGGGCATGGGAACCTGCCAGGGCGGTTTTTGCGGCTTCCGCGCCGCCGGCGCCCTGGCGGAAGCGGGAATCAGCGCCTGTCCGCAGGATGTGGCGCGCGCGTTTCTGGAAGAACGCTGGCATGGCGTCAGGCCCCTGCTCTGGGGTAACCAGTTGCGGGAGGTGGAGCTGGAACGGGGCATTTACGGGGCATCCCTCAATCTGGACGGCGCCCGGGACTTGCCGGAGGATCGCCCCGCGCCGGTTTCCGGGGTCCTCCGGCCCCCTCCGGCTCCTATTTCCGCCGCCCTGCGGACAAGCGAGCAGGAATGCGATGTCCTTGTCGTCGGCGCGGGGCTTTCCGGCCTGATTGCCGCGCTGGTCGCGGCCAGGCGGGGGAGAAAGACGCTTTTGCTCTGCAAGGGGGCCGGGGCCCTGAGCATAGGCGGCGGAACCATTGACCTCCTGGGCTATATCGAGGGGGAGGCTGTGCGGGGCGATCCCTTCGCGGCCTTTGGCCGTCTGGCTCCGGATCATCCTTATGCCCTGCTGGGGGCGGATCGCGTCCGCGCCTCCCTGGATTTTTTGCTGGCCCTGGCCGCCGAAAAGGGTTTTCCCCTCTTTCAGGCGGGAAGCCCGGAGAAGGGAAACGCCTGGCTGCCCACAGCCGCCGGGACCCTGAAGCCGGTCTGGCTTGCCGGCGAGAGCGGGGATTGCGCCGTCTTTGATTCCGCCCGCTCCATCGCCGTGGTCGGGGTGGAGGGCATGAAGGATTTCTCCCCGCGCATGGTGGTTCGCGGCCTTGGGCCGAGGGCGCCCTTTGCCGGGAAAGACCTGCGCCCGTCCTTCCTGCCCCGGCCCTCCATCCTTGCGGCGGAGGGCGGGCGCGACATTACGGCCTTTGATCTCGCCCGCTTCATGGATACCCCGGAGGGCCTTTCCTGGTTGGGGGAAACCCTGCCGGCGGCGGCGGGAAGCGCGGAGGCGGTCTTTCTTCCCTCCTTTCTGGGCATCCGCCGCGCCGCGGCGGCGCATACCCTTCTGGAGCGCCTGGGCCTGCGGGTGACGGAACTCGCCTGTCCGCCCCCCGCCGTTACGGGGCTGCGCCTGCAGACGATGCTGCGGGAAGCTTTGCGCGGGCTTTCCGTCCCCGTGCTGGGCAACGTCGAAGTGAGCGGGAGCCTTACGGACAGGGGCCGCTGCCTGGGACTGACGGCGGAGCGGGCGGGAACGCGGCACCTTTACCGCGCCGCGTCCTACATCATCGCCACCGGCGGCATTTTCGGCAAGGGCATTGCCACGCTCCCCGGCCAGGCCTTTGAAACGATTTTCCGGCTGCCCGTTCCCGCGCCCGCGACCCAGGAAGACTGGTCCTGTCCGCGCCTCTTCGGACGCGGGGGGCACTTCTTCGCCCGGATGGGCGTTTCCGTTGACGCCAGACTGCGCCCTGTGGACAGGGAGGGAGGAGTCCTGCTCTCCAATGTCTTCTTCGCGGGGCGGACCTTGGGCGGATATGATTTCGCCGCGGAAAAATCCGGCGGCGGCGTCGCCCTGGCCACGGGGTATGCCGCGGGAGGCGAAGCATAGATCCTGGCCTCGCGATCCCATTGGAATTTGTTGTTCATTGCCTTTTTGTATTTTGTATACAGTTGAACTTTACCGCGTTATACCAGAACAAGGGAACATACGCATATGACGGACAATGCAAAAAGGCATGCCTGCCGTACAGGCAAACGTCCGTTTCGGAGCGCGGGGCAAAGACGTGTTGGCGGCGCGCAGGTGATTGCGGAAGCCCAGAAACGAGGAACCCCCCTTTGATTGCCTGGAAATACTGCGCGCCGCTTGTCCTGGCCTGCCTGCTGCTCGGGCTGCAGCCGGGCCGCCCGGCACAGGCGGCGCACCCCCTGTTCCGCGCCTACACGGATATTCCCGGCGTCACGGCCGAGGAAGCCGCCGCCATAGAAACCCTGAAAAAACGCCGCGGCGGCTTCACTGTGGCCATGAATCACAGCACAGAGGCCTTCCCCTTAAGCGATGGAAGCCTAGGCGGATTCAGCAGCCTGTTCTGCGCCTGGCTGACGGATGTATTCGCTGTTCCCTTCAAACTGGAGATCGCTGAATGGGATGCGCTCATGGAGGGTCTTGCCTCCCACAGAATCGATTTTACCGGAGAGTTGACCCCCACTCCCCAGCGCCGCGAAAAGTATTACATGACTGAGGCCATTGCCGAGCGGGTGTTCAAATATTTCCGCCTGGCCGGCAGCATGAGCTTGTCCGAAGTGGCGGCCCGGCGGCACCTGCGCTTCGCTTTTCTGGAAGGTTCCATCAGCGGCGATTTTGTCCGGGATGTCGCCGAGACCCCCTTTGACGCCGTCTATGTGAAAAATCACAAGGACGCGGCGTTGCTGCTGCGCCGGGGAGCCATTGACGCCTTTTTTACCGAAGGCATTGATGAAGCGGCCTTTGACGACTACCCCGAGATCACGGCAACGGTATATCTTCCCCTGATTTACGTGCCGGTTTCCTTTGCCACCGCCAACCCCGAACTCGCCCCCATAGTCAGCGTTGTCCAGAAATACCTGGACCAGGGCGGCGTTTCCCACCTGACGGAGATGTATGACCGGGGAGATGAGGAATACCGGAAGGACAAATTTTTCCGGCAGCTCAGCGGGGAAGAACAGGCCTACATGCGCGCGCGGCGTGACGGGCGGAAGATCCCCGTCGCGGCGGAATACGACAACTATCCGTTCAGCTTCTATAACGCGGCGGAACGGCAGTGGCAGGGCATCGCCATTGACGTGCTGCGCGAAATCAGCGCCCTTTCCGGGCTTCCCTTTGTCATCGCGAATGAACCCGGCGCGTCCTGGCCGGAGTTGCTCGACGCGCTGGAGAAGGGAAAAGTGGCCCTGATCTCGGAGCTGATCCCCACCAGGGAACGCCAGGGGCTTTTCCTCTGGCCGGAGACGCCGTACAGCACCGACAATTTCGCCCTCATCTCCCGCGCGGCACAGGAGAACATCAAGGTCAACCAGATCCTCAACTCCTCGGTGGCCCTCGCCAAGGATACCGCCTACGAGCAAATTTTCGACCGCTGGTTCCCCAACCACCAGCGCACCGTGCGCTTCGACTCCACCGACAAGTGCTTCGCGGCGCTGGAAAGGGGTGAAGTGGATTTCGTCATGGCCAGCCGGTACCTGATGCTGAGCATGACGCACTACCTTGAAAAACCCGGTTTCAAGATGAACATCCTGTTCGAACACAGCTATTCCTCATCCTTCGGACTGAACAAAAACGAGACCGTCCTCTGCTCCATAATCAGCAAGGCGCAGAAACTGGTGGACACGGCCAGGATTGCCGACCAGTGGACCCGCCGCGTCTTCGACTACAACGCCAAGCTGGCCCGTGACCGGCTGCCCTACATGATCGGGCTGGCCGCCATGCTGGCCGTGATCCTGGTGCTCCTGCTGGCGCTTTTGCAGCGCGGCAGGCGGTCCGCCAGAGAACTGGCGGCGCAGGCCGAGATCGCCCTGGAGGCGTCAGGGGCGAAGAGCGAGTTCCTGGCCCGCATGAGCCATGAGATTCGCACGCCCATGAACGCCATCATCGGCTTGTCCGAAATGACGCGGAGACAATACGGTTCGGCGAAAGGGCTTGAATACATCCGGCAGATCAAAATCGCGGGAAAAAATCTGCTTGCCGTCATCAACGAAATTCTCGACATCTCCAAAATCGAATCCGGCCGTTTGGAGATCGTTCCCTCCCTGTATGAAACCGCCTTCCTCCTGTCCGATACCCTGGCTGTCATCCGCGTGAAATTGGCGGAGACGCCCCTTGAGCTGATCCTGAACATCTCGCCGGAACTGCCTGCCGTCATGAACGGTGACGCGGGGCGGATCAGGCAGATCCTGCTCAACCTGCTCAGCAACGCTGTAAAGTACACGGAAAAAGGGTTCATCATGTTTTCCGCTTCAGCGCAGGCGGTATCCGAGGATACGGTGCTGCTGACCTTCATTGTTGAGGACAGCGGAATCGGCATTAAAAACGAGGACCTGTCGAAGCTGTTCGGAAAATTTTCCCGCATTGCCGAAAACCGGCACATCAATATCGAAGGCTCCGGCCTTGGATTGGTCATCAGCCGCAACCTGTGCCGGATCCTGGGCGGCGACATCACGGTGCGCAGCGAGTACGGCAAAGGCTCGGCCTTTACGGCGACGCTGCTTCAGACCGTGGTCGACAAGACGCCGATGGGCGACATGGCCGGCTTGGCGAGGCTGCGGACGGAGGAGCAAAGCGTCACCTTCACCGCGCCGGAAGCGGAGGCGCTGCTCGTGGACGATTCGTACAGCAATCTGCTGGTGGCCGAGGGCTGGCTCGCGCCCTACAAGATGCGCGTATCCACCTGCATGAACGGCCGCGAGGCTGTGGATCTGGTGCGCGAGCGTCCCTTTGATCTCGTGCTCATGGACCACATGATGCCGGAAATGGATGGCGTGGAAGCGACTCTCGCCATCCGGGCAATGGATCGGGAATACTGCGGGACACTGCCCATTATTGCCCTGACGGCCAATGCCGTGGCCGGCATGAGCGAGATGTTCCTGGCGAACGGCTTCAGTGATTTTCTTTCCAAGCCCATCGATCCGGACAGGCTGGATGCGGTGTTGAAAAAATGGATTCCCGCCGGCACCCAGCGCGGGGCAAAAGAAGCCGCGGCGGGCGGAGCGGATGCCTGCGCGCCGCCCGCCGCGGCCCCGCCGGACATTGCGGGCCTTAACCTCGCCGCCGGAATGGCGCGGATGGGCGGAAAGTTCAGCCGCTATCTGGATCTGCTGGAAACCTTCCGGCGGGACGCGCGGGACGCTTTCCCCCTGCTTGAGGCCACGCCGGACCACTCGTCCCTCCCGTCCTTAACCATCCTGGCACACGCCTTGAAAAGCGCCCTGGCCAACATCGGGGCGGGGGAATTGTCGCAGGCGGCCGCCCTGCTGGAGAAGGCGGGCCGGGAGGCGGACCTGCGCGCGTTGCGCGCCGGGCTGCCGGAATTCCGGAAAGAACTTGCCGCCCTGGCCTCGCGCCTCGGCGCGTTTACGGCCTCGGAACGTTCCCTGGACGGCGGCGCGGGCCGCGTTTCCCCGGAAATGCGCTCCGCCCTGGCCCGGTTGCGGGAAGCGCTGGACGCGCGGAATGCCGGCGCAACGAACGCCGCGCTGGCCCGGCTGCAAAACCTGCCCTTGTCCGGAAGACAAAAGGAAGACATCGCCGAAATTGAGGATTTTATCCTGACGGCTGATTTCCGCAAGGCGCTGGAGGCTGTGAGCGCCCTGTGCGCGCGGGTCGATTGAGGCCCCCCGCGCCGGGCGTTCACAGGGGAATTGCAACCTCTGGCCGCAATTTTTCGGGAGCCGGGTTTTCTCCTCTGGAAATTCGGGCGGCGCGGAGCTATGTGTAGTCAACAGGGCATTCGCCCGTTGTCTGTCCGCGGCGAAAATCCTCCGCCGGGCCGCAGCGGGAAAGCCCGCAAGAACAGCCATGACCTCCCGCCCTGAAGACGACAATCCCTTTCGGGTTTGCGCCACGGCCACGGCCACGGCCGCCAAACACGCCACGCGCCTTGCCCTGGCCTATTGCCGGGAAAACCCCGGCGGTTCCGTCTGCGCGGAATTTTTTCGCGCCATTGCCGGGCGTCTCCCCCCTCCCTGCGGCGATGCGGCGGAAAGGGAGGAGGAACGATCCCCTGGGCGAAGCCCATGATCAAAAGCCCGAACAAGGCCGTACCGCCACGGCCGGCGCGGACAGCCGGAAAATCGTGTTGACGAAGCTGGTCAATGGATAAGATAGAGGTCAAGATAGTCAGGCTGAAGATCGTTAAGCGTTTTTTCAAATGCATAGAGTGTTTTTTCATAGCCGCGCTCGCTGTTCCAAACCTTAATGGTTTGAAACCACCCGTTATGGCGTAGCGATCCACCCGGCACCAGCCGCATGGAGCCAATCGGCTAGGGAATGATTCCGTCTCAGCGCAACCGGAAGGCGAAGGGCAGCCGGACCAGGGTATTGACCGGAACGCCCTTGATTTTCCCCGGGCTGAAGCGCATTTCCCGCGCGGCCTTCAGGGCGGCCTCCTCAAAATAGCCGGGCGGCTCGGCGGAGCGGACGGCGCAGGATCTGGGCAGGCCGGCGGCGTCCACAACCAGTTCCACGGTAACGGCGCCTTCAATCCTCATCTGTTTTGCCCTGGCGGGGTATTCGGGTTCAACCCGTCTGGAGAGGAAAGGGCGCTGATCCAGATGATCCTGGTCATAGGCGGAAAGACCGCCGATCTGCCGGGGCTGCGGGCCGGGCGCGGTCTGAGCGGGGGAAGGTTCCTGCCGCGGCCTTGACTGCCGCGCGGCGGGCGAGGCGGGGGCCGGCCGCGCCGGAGGCGCGGGTTTTCTTGCGCGGACGGTTTTGTTTTCCGGTTTTTTGCCTGGTTCCGGCGCCGGTCCGGGAGGAGGGGCAACAAATTCCGGTCCGGGGGACGGTTCCGGCCCGGCGGCAGGCGCGGGGGATTCCGGGGAGGGCGCTTCCCGGACAATGTCCGGTTGGGCGAACTCCGCCAGGGCGACAGTGTAGATTCGTTCCGTTTCCACCGGCCGGCCGGCGGAAATGAACAGAAGGATCCCCGCAAGGCCGCCGTGCAGGCAGAAGGAGACAAGAAGCGACAGAGAACGGAGGCGGGTCACCGCTGGTTTCCCGCTCCGCCCGCGGCAGGACCGTTTTTTCGCCCGCCGGGAGGACCGGAAGCCGGCGCCCTGCCGGCGCCGCAGATGCGGGCCGTTGCCTCCATGCTGGCACCCTCCGGCCTGTTCGCGCCCGGTTCGGAAAGCATCCGGCCCAGGTGCGGCCCGGATGCCGGGGAATCGCGCTTTCGCGCCGGCAGGGTGCAAAGCCCGGCCGTGCGTCTTCCAGGTGCGGCCCGGATGCCGGGGAATCGCGCTTTCGTCTTTCGAGCCGCGCCCTGAAGCCCGAAAAACTGTATCTCAATAGAGAATGAGTGTCAATTTCATTTTCGGCGCAGCCCGGAGATTTTCTCTTTTCGCCCCGGTCT
>JAISNZ010000104.1 GCA_031275955.1 Desulfovibrio sp.
TATGTTATCACGTATTTCACTGTCTATAGTCAGAATAGCTTCTTTCATCTCCTGCAACTTTAAAAATTCAGTACTTTCTTTATTTAAATATTTTTCAATCTCTAATAGTTTGATGTTCATAAAAAAAATCGTTTGGGCGATATTATCGTGCAGGCTGTTCGCAATTCGATCCCTTTCTTTGTGTATCATTGAATGGGCAACTTCTTCGTGTAATCTAGCCGTAAGTTTTTCTATCAGACGGAATATCACGGTAAAATATGAGAGAAAGAGCAGGCTGGAAAAAACAGCGACCAGAAGGTTGCCCCAGTTCATATACATATCATGCATGAATCTGTGGCGGAGAAATTCAAAAAAAAGAATGAAAAGACCGGTAAGGATGGTCAAGGCCCATTTTGCTTTTATTAACCTAGTGCTTTTATTAAAAAATTTCGAGACATCGGGGGAAAATTTTCTGCCCTGTGCGGTGCTATGCTGCGCTGACATTGTCCCATGCCTCCTTCGGTATCTCATACCTCCCCTGCCCCTGTGCTCCTGCGCATAGCCGCATAGCGTCGAGTCGAAGAGCTTATTTTTCACTATTCATGGGAAAATAAAACCAATGTCAATAGTACTTTCGGTCAGAAAAAATAGTTCGTGCGAAGGATAGCGGCGGGCAACGCAGCAGCGTAAAACCTGTCAATAAGCAAGGAGAATAGAATCTGTCAAGATCAAGGAGAACATGTATGCCGAGGCAACACGCCAAGATATTCGCCGTGCTACTCCTGCTTGTGTTTGCCATGAAAGCGCAGCCTTTATACGCGCAAGCGGATCAGGAGCCTGCCCATAGCCGTTCCGGGCAGGAACGCCCCGGAATAACTCTGGACCCGATCGTCGTTATCGCCACGCCTGAGAGTACTCCGCTGGAGATAACCCTGAATCCCAAACAGGCGCAGTTGCCTGTGCCAGCCAGTGACGCCACGGATTATCTCAAAACTGTGCCGGGTTTTTCCGCCATCCGTTCCGGAGGCGCCAACGGCGACCCTGTCTTTCGGGGGATGTTCGGCTCCCGTCTCAACATTTTAACCAACGGTTCCAATATGTTGGGTTCCTGCCCCAACCGCATGGACGCCCCTTCCTCGTATATTTCGCCTGAATCGTTCGATCGGGTTACCATTATAAAAGGGCCGCAAACTGTGCTCTGGGGCGGCGGGGCTTCGGCGGCGACTATCCGTTTTGACCGCTTGCGGGAGCGGTATAGCGAGCCAGGAGCCAGAGCCACAGTCGGTTTTTTGGCAGGTTCGTATGATCGTTTTGAAGAATACGCGGACGCCTCTGCCGGGACTGAAGATGTGTATGTACGGTTCAACGCCAACCATGGCCATTCTTCTGATTATAAAGACGGTAACGGCAATGCCGTGCCTTCCAAGTGGATGAAATGGAATGTTGATGGCGCTATCGGCTGGACTCCGGATGACAATACTTTGCTTGAGTTGAGCGGCGGCACCGGAGATGGCGAAGCCCGCTACGCCGGCAGAGGTATGGATGGGACCCGGTTTACAAGAGAGAGTTTCGCCTTAAGGTTTGAAAAAAGTAAACTGGGGTCTGTATTGGATAAACTGGAAGCGCAAGCATATTACAATCATACCGATCACGTTATGGACAATTACACTCTGCGTACTCCCTCGGGCACCGGAATGATGGCGATGCCCATGAAAAGCAATCCGACCCGCACCCTATACGGCGGGAGGGTTGCGGCAACTCTGCATCCGGGTGCGGGCAATACCCTGACAACCGGAGCGGATATGCAATTTGACAAGCACGACACCAGTTCCACTTCCAGCCCCGCCAGACGCACGGACATGGAAGTTTGGAAAGCGGGGCTTTTCGGAGAACTGCGTACAGAGGTCAGCCCCAATAGCGCAATTATCGCAGGTCTGCGTGGAGATTTCGTCAAGGCTGAAGATTTTCGTTCGCGTCCGGCCAACGTCGCTCCGTATGACGATACCCGAAACGATTTACTACCCAGCGCCTTCATTCGCTATGAACATAGCTTCGCTGAGTTGCCGCTTCAAACATATATTGGAGTCGGGTATACCGAACGTTTTCCGGATTATTGGGAACTGATTCAGAACAAAAATGTCGGCATGATTTCTTTTCGCGCCTTCCAGGATTTGGAATCTGAAAAGACGTTGCAACTGGATGTCGGCCTGCAATACAGGAAGGATAATCTCAATCTGTGGATTTCCGGCTATGCCGGAATCATTCAGGACTACATCCTGTTTAGTTACATTACCACCACTGGAATGATGGGCACAACCACCAGTTCCACGGCGCAAAATGTTGATGCCCGGATTATGGGGGGAGAACTGGGAGCGTCTTATCTGTTTTTTGATCATTTGCGGCTGAGTTCCAGTCTGGCCTATGCCTGGGCGGAGAATACCGACGAAAACAGGCCCTTGCCCCAGATCCCGCCTCTCGAAGCCAGGTTTGGGGCAAATTATGAAACGGATGTCTGGCAAGCCGGTGTGTTCTGGCGGGTAGTGGCCAAACAAGACCGAACCGCCCGTAATCAGGGCAACGTGGTAGGCAGAGATTTCGGCAAAAGTTCCGGCTTCGGTGTCCTGTCCGCTTATGCCGGATTTGATTTCGCCAATCATTTCAATATAACTGCAGGAGTGGATAATTTACTTGATACCGCCTATTTCGAGCACCTTAATCTGGCCGGGAATTCGGGGTGGGGCTACCCGGCGGATTCGCGGACCTATGAACCGGGCAGGGTATTCTGGGCCAGATTGAGCGCTGAATTTTGATGGTCCACATATATCTGGTACATATATGATTATTCAATCTTATTCATTTTCATTTATCGGCAGCGTGATAGAATTAACACAGTCTCCAGTTACAATGACTGAACAAGGCGGCAACGCCAATGTCAAACATCATCAGTAAGGGAAAGATTCTGGCTCTACTGTATGCCGTGGTGGGTCTTCTCTATATCGCCGTGCCGCATGTTCTTTTGCCGGTATGCGAATATGCCGACGGATCGGCAGCTCATCGTCATGCCGCGCCCTTACACGGGGAAAGGGCACACGACTCGGCCACGCCGCCGGAGCACCATGGGGCCGGGAGTTCCGTATCCGGACATCAGGAACCCGCAACCGAACATTCAGGACATTCCAAATCGGCTCACATAGTCTGCTTCTGGACCGCCAGAGCGGAAGCCGGCCTCGGGGGTCTGGTTATTTTTGGTTCTTTACTTTTGCTGTTTGCCGGCTCACCTGAGCGGCGTTCAGGCATTACCCTGCTGTTCGCGGGAAGCGCTGTCCTGGGCGCGTTGACACCTACCTTACTTATCGGCGTGTGCCAACAGGAAAGCATGCCCTGCCGGGCCGGAACGCTACCGGCTCTTTTACTCCTGAGCGGGTTTTTCTTCCTCTTAGCCCTGCTGCACAGCTTTTATCTCATCAAGTACCGGAAGGGTTGACGGCAATGGCGGACAAAGTTTTCACGCCACACCGGCTGGCGCTACAGAATTTGCGCCGCAAACCGTATCGTAATCTTGGTCTTGCCGCCCTGGTCGGCATCTTCTCCGCGGTTCTTTTTGGCGGATCCATTCTCAACGGCCAGTTGAGCAAGGGGCTGGAGAGCCTCTCCGCGCGTTTGGGCGCGGACGTACTGATTGTTCCCTACGGATATGAGCGGGTTGCCACAGCCGCGCTTCTGCGGGGTGAACCGAGCACCTATTATATGCGCAAAGAGGTTCTGGACAGCATCCGGGCGGTTCCCGGCGTCGCGGCGCTCACGCCGCAATTTTTTCTGGCCTCCCTCATCGACTCCTGCTGCTCGGAGCATGTGCAGATTATAGGTTTTGATCCGGAAAGCGACTTTTTGCTCCGGCCCTGGATGCAGAATATCATAACCCGTCTGGGAGACGACGAGATTGTGGTCGGCTCCAAAATCATTACTTCCGTGGGGGACAGACTCTTTTTTTTCGGAAAAACATACCGGGTGGCCGCCAAAATGGCTCCAACGGGTATGGGACTGGATACCTCCGTTTTTATGCCTCTGGAAACGCTGTACGCGCTGATACGGGGCAATCCGTATCTCCCGAAACTGCTTGAGAATCCGCATTTCTTACAAAAACTGGATCCCCCGGAAGCGTATATTTCCTCAGTCGCGGTAAAGGTCGATCCGGGAACGTCGCCCAAGGCGGTGGGGAATGCGATCATGCTGGCCCACGCCGTTGAATACAATCTGGATCTGGTGATTGCGGAAAACATTGTGGCTGAGACCGCGCGTCGGCTGCATGGTTTGGCGGTCTCCGTGTACTGGGTTGCAGCCGGAATCTGGCTGCTGGCGATACTTGTCATCAGTCTGGTTTTTTCCGTCAGCGCAAGTGAGAGGAAACAAGAGATGAGCCTTTACCGGCTGTTGGGAGCGCAACGTTCCTGGGTGGCTGGGCTGTTGCGCTGGGAGGCTTTTTCCATTTGCCTGGGAGGATCGCTGGCCGGGATTCTGGTCGCTTTCTGCGTTATTTTTCCTTTCAGTACGCTTATTTTCGATGGCCTGCAGCTGCCGCACCTGGGCATATCCGGCGGTAGTATCGCCGGATATGCCCTGCTCACTTTGGCACTATCCGGCCTGAGCGGGCCGCTGGCCTGCGCCAACACGGTCTGGTCGCTTACCCGCTTTGACGTGTACAGCAGCTTGCGGGAGGCGGAGTAATGCGGCTTGAAGCGCATCATCTGACCAAAAGCTACCGGCGGGGTCAGACGCATTTCAACGCCGTAGCCAATGCCAGTTTTTCTCTGGACGATGGAGCCTTTGTCAGTCTGATCGGGCGTTCCGGCAGCGGGAAAACGACCCTGCTGAATATGGCGATCGGCCTTCTCAGTCCGGATTCAGGCGAAATCCTGGTGGACGGGAACAATCTGTTTTCCCTGGAGGAGCGGCAGCGCAGCGATTTCCGCAATGAAAAGATCGGCTACATCCCTCAGGGCCGGAGTCTTTTGGGAAATTTGACGGCTCTGAACAATACGCGTCTGCCTTTTCACCTTAAACGCCGTTCGGGTGACAGTCTGCAAAAAGCGCGGGAACTTTTTAGCCAACTGGGCATTTCTCATTTAGAAAACAGTTACCCGATGGAACTTTCAGGTGGAGAACTGCGACGGGTAGCGCTTGCGCGGGCTTTAATCAATTCGCCGGAGCTGATCCTGGCGGATGAACCCACCAGCGATCTGGATATTGATACGGCGCGGGAAATCTGGGAGTTGTTTTCCCGCCTGAATGCGCAGGGCGTGGCTTTTCTGGTGGCAACCCATGATGTGGAACTGAGCCATCGCGGCAACGCGATCTGGAAAATGCATTCCGGCCGATTGATACAGGAAGCTGGGTAATTGAAGCCGATTACACTGGCTTGTCCCAGCCGTTGACGATCCGCTCCAGGGCCGCCATGTCCAGGTGTTCTTCCACGGCGTCCGCCAGGGAGGCGTAGGCCGCCTCTCTCAGGTCCGCATAGCTGCCGGGAGGGACGGGCAGGGGGGCGAGGCCCTTTCTGCGGCGCAGGGTGTTCAGCAGGGTCCGGGTGAAGGGAAGGTTGTCGAAAATGCCGTGGAGGTAGGTCCCCGCGGCCAGTCCGTCGCAACGGATCATCCCCTCCGGCCTCCCCTCTCCTCCGGCGGGGCCGTCCCGCTCTTCCCCCCCGCCGAGGCGTTCCGCCAGGGGCAGGACGGAGCCTGCCGGGGCGCTGTGCCCCATGTGGATCTCATAGCCTTCGATCTCCATGCCCCCGGCCCCTTCCAGAAGGCCGCGGGCCGTCCGGATCCGGAGCCGGACCCGGCGGGTGCTTTTGCGCGGGACAAAGACGGTGCGCATCTCCAGAAACCCGAGGCCGGGCATTTCCGGCAGGGAGCTCTCCACCCCGGCCGGGTCATGGATGGAGATCCCCATCATCTGGAAGCCGGCGCAGATGCCCAAAACCGGCGTTCCCTGGCCATGCAGGGCCGCAATGGCCCGCGCCAGTCCGGATTCTTCCAGGAAACGCAGATCCGCCATGGTGCTTTTGGAGCCGGGAAGGATGATCAGATCCGGATGCCCCAGGGCGGCGGCTTCCCGCACATAGCGCAGGACAACGTCCCGCTGGGCGTCCAGGGGGGCGAAGTCGGTGAAGTTGGCCAGCCGGGGCAGGCGGGGGACGGCGATATCCAGGCATCCCTCCGGAACGGTCTTGCCCTCCGCCCCCTTGTCCCGGGACAGGCGTTCGCTCAGGCTGTCCTCCTCGTCCAGGGAAACGTCGATCCAGGGGAGAACGCCCAGAAAGGGAATCCCCAAAAGGTCTTCCAGGCGGCGCAGGCCCGGTTCCAGAATGGTTCTGTCTCCCCGGAACTTGTTGATGATCAGCCCCCGGATGCGGGAGCGGTCCTCCGCCTCCAGAAGGCTGACCGTGCCGTACAGGGAGGCGAACACGCCGCCCCGGTCAATGTCGCCCACCAGAAGCACCGGGGCATCGGCCAGGGCGGCCGCGCCCATGTTGGCCAGATCGTTTTCGCGCAGGTTGATTTCCGCCGGACTGCCCGCGCCTTCCAGAAGGATAAGATCGTGGGCGGCGGCGAGTTGTTCCAGGGCCGCCGCGACATCCGGGCGCAGGGCAGGGCGGAAGCGGTAGTATTCCCGGGCGGTCAGGGTCGCGCGGGGGCGGCCGTTGACGATGATCTGGCTGCGCTGATCGGCCTCCGGCTTGAGCAGGATGGGATTCATCAGGGCGGAGGGCGCAATGCCGGCCGCTTCAGCCTGGACCGCCTGGGCGCGGCCCATTTCCCGCCCGTCTTCCGTGATGAAGGAATTGAGCGACATGTTCTGGGCTTTGAAGGGAGCCACGCGCAGTCCCCTGCGCCGGAAGATCCGGCAGAGGGCCGTTACCAGGAGGCTTTTGCCGGCAGAGGAGGCCGTCCCCTGGATCATGAGGCGTTTTGCCGTCATGCCCGGACCCGCGGGGGAATTTCCGGGGAGAGTCCGGCGATCCTGGCGCAGTTTTGGAGGAAGGAGAGGGCGCTTTCCGGGCAGGCGTGAAAGTGCAGGTGCGGATACAGGGCCAGGGTGTTCCTCCGGGCCAGTCCCCCTGTCCGGACGGCCCCTCCGGGTTTGCGCGCGCTGTAGACGAGAGACGGAAGGGCGGGGTTTTCTCCGGGGACGACAGGGGCCGCCGGCGCCTCGGGGCGGCCGGGATCGGCGCCCTCCGGCGCCGCCTCCGTTTCCCCCTCCAGCCGGGAATAGTGGAATTCATGGACCCGGAAGGTCGTGCCGGCGGGGCCGAGCAGGGTGTCCCGGAGCAGGGCGAGTGTGGCATAGCCGAAATGCTGGAGGCGGCTGGTCATGACGGAGCGGCAGGGGAAAAAGCCGGCCAGGGGATAGGTTTCCGGGGGGCCGGCCGGGTCCCGCCCGGCTGTTCCCGCTTTTCCCCGCCTGCAGGGAGACGGGATGGTGATGGATTGCGTCAGGTAGACAAGCCCGCCGCATTCGGCATAGCAGGGCAGGCCGTCTTCCAGGGCGGCGGCGAGGGAGGATCGCAGGGAGGCGTTGCGGGCCAGTTGGGGGGCGAAGACTTCGGGAAAGCCGCCGCCCAGATAGAGGCCGTGGAGGTTTTCGGGCAGACGGGCGTCCTCCAGGGGACTGAAGGGAACGATCTGCGCGCCCAACTCGGCGAGCAGATCGAGATTATCCTGATAATAAAAGGAAAAGGCGGCGTCGCGGGCAAGGCCGATGCGCAGCGGCCGCCCGGCCGCGGAGGGGCACTGCCCGCGCGGCGCCGTTTCCGGCGGAGGCCGGAGGGGTGGGGCCGTCCGGGCCAGGCGCAGCAGGGCGGGCAGATCGAGAAATTGCCGGGCGGCCTCGGCCAGAGCCGTGATCCGGCTGTCCAGGTCCGCGACCTCCTGGGCCGGGACCAGACCCAGGTGGCGGCTCTCCAGGGAAAAGTCCGTCCCGGCGGGCAGAAATCCCAGGCAGGGGACTCCGGCGGCGTCTTCAACGGCGGCCTTGAGCAGGGCATAGTGTTTTGCCCCGGAAACCCTGTTCAGGAGGACCCCGGAGAGGCGCACGTCCGGCAGGAAACGGTCGTAGCCCCGGACAAGGGCGGCGGCGCTGCGGGAAAGTCCTTTGGCGTCCAGCACTAGAAGGATGGGGGCGTCCAGGATCCGGGCCACCTGGGCGGTACTGCCTTCATGTCCGGATTCCAGCCCGTCGAACAGCCCCATGACGCCTTCAATGACGGCCAGGCCATCTTCCGCGGCGGAACGGCAGAAGATTCTGCGCAGGGTCGTTTCCGGCAGGAGCCAGCTGTCCAGATTGCGGCAGGGCCTGCCGGCAATGCGGGCGTGAAAGGCGGGATCAATATAGTCCGGCCCTATCTTGTAGGGAAATACGCTCAGCCCCTGGCGGACGAAGGCGGCCGCGAGGGCGGCCGCCAGGGAGGTTTTTCCCGCCCCGCTGTGCGTCCCGGCCAGCACCAGACGCGGGAGGCGCAGAAGAGGTACGGTTCGCGCCATTTTGTTTTCGCCTAGAGCATTATTTCATGTCGCCGCTGAGCAGTGGCCGCCGCGCGGCGCCGACCTCGTCCAGGCGGCGCACCTTGGTCATCACGGGAGCCTGGCGCAGAAGTTCGGGATTTTCCCGCGCCTCGCGGGCGATTTGGCGCATGGCGGCAATAAAGGCGTCGAGGTCTTCCCTGGATTCGGTTTCCGTGGGCTCGATCATGATGGCCGAGTTGACCACCAGGGGAAAAAAGACCGTGGGCGGATGAAAGCCCAGATCGATAAGCCGTTTGGCAATATCCAACGTCCCCACCTGCCCGGCCTTTTGCCGCTCGTCGGTGAACACGCACTCGTGCATGCAGGGCCGGTCAAAGGGCAGGGCGTAGAGATCCTTGAGGCTTTCCTTGATGTAGTTGGCGTTGAGGACAGCCAGGGCGCTGGCCTTTTTCAGTTCCGGCCCGAGGGAGAGGATATAGGCGTAGGCCCGGACCAGGACGCGGAATTGGCCGTGAAATCCGTGCAGGCGGCCGATGGACAGGGGCAGATCACTGTTCCAGGCATAGCTGTCGCCGTTTTTGACCACGCGCGGCCCCGGCAGGTAGGGGACAAGGGTTTCGCCCACCACCACCGGGCCCGCGCCGGGCCCCCCGCCGCCATGCGGAGTGGAGAGGGTTTTATGGGTGTTG
>JAISNZ010000152.1 GCA_031275955.1 Desulfovibrio sp.
TAAACGGTAAACCCAGGGCCGTGAACACTATCTATTTGGGGTCCGTGGCCAATATCATACGCATGGCTACAAGCGGGAATGCCCCGATCACCAAAATCCAGTCCAGAAGCTTCGGTTCATTTTGGGTGGCTGACCAGATTGAAAAGTCATTCGGATTGGTTTCAATTGTTGATAACGTCTGCAAAGCCAATATCATCGGCCTGCCCAACGTTGGCGAATACTTCATCTGTGCCGTTTTAAACAGGCATGGGTTTCATCACCACCTACTCGCCTTACAATGAAGAACGTCTCATCCATGTGGACATAAAGAAGTTTGCGCCTGTGGACACACTGCGCAACAGAGAACTCGCGGAGCGCGAGCAGGATCGTATTCCCGCCTGGCGGACGGAAGGTGAATACTGGGGAGCCAGGCGGCTGGTTGTTGTGACCTATAACCCGGTCACGGGTGTATCTGCGGCTGATAGAGATGAAGCATAAGGTCGCTGAGGGCAGGCTCGTGCCCCTGGATGACACGGACGCTGGAGTATCGAAAAAACTAGGCCGCCCGAACGGCTCGAAAAACAAAGCGAAAGCAAGCCGATTCCCCCGAAACGCCAAGGCCGCCCACCGAAACATCTGCTCAAGAAAGCCAATCCTGAAGGCGCATTATAATACAGTATTTTTAAATATTTTATATGTTATTATACATAGTTAAATGAATAAGGACAAATTTGCTCAGCTCACCAGGAAGAATCTCTTCTTGCCGCTTTTTCGCGCTACAATGCCTTGCTCCCTCGCTCGTCGTAAAATGCCAGAGAATGCTAAAAGGCTTTGCGGAATGCGAATCAAAGCATGCCCGTGTGCCAGTTGTATTCCCCGGGCCTGGGCGTCCGGGTTCCGGGAGGCCGATCCGGCATGGAGATGAAGAAGGAGTATCCCGCCCGTTCCAGAGCCGCGCGGCGGGCGGTAAGATCCAGGGGCCAGGCCGGATAGATCCAGGTGTGGGGGCCATACCGGCGCAGCCAGAATTCCTCATTCCGGGGACTGGTGAAGATCTCCTGCGTCTTTAGGGGATACGGATCACGGCGGGTGATGCCCACGGGCCAGAAGCCGGAGAGGACGATCCCCAAAGGCAGGGGGCTTTGGGCCGGGAGGGACAGGATATCGTCGCCCCCCAGTTCCGGGCTTATGACGGCCTGGGAAAAGCCGGCCCGGCGCAGGACCTCCAGGGCCGGGGCATTGGCGATATTGCAGAAGGGTCCGGCGGTAAGGATCACCTCCGCGGGATCGGGGAAAAAAGCGGCCTGCCAAGGGGCGTTGCAGACTATCCGGCGGGCGCCGTCCCGGACAAGGCGGCTGATGAGGCGGACCCAGAGGGCTTCCTCCTCCGGCCAGATGACCGGGGGCAGCCACCAGGAAAGGCGGCTGTACAGGGTGCGGGAGACTTCGCGCACGGCCTTGGGGGAGAGCCATAATCCCTGGATCGCGGCCGTCCCTGCCTTGCCCTCGCGCCCGTGGGGCAGAAAGGCGCGCAGGTGAAGATCCGTGGATCTGGTCCGGGGAAGAGGGGCGGGGACGGGCAGGACGGCGCAAAGAGCGCTGACGTCCTCTTGCCGGCTGCCCCGGACCGGGTTGGAGGCGGCGAGATCTTTTCGCCATTCCGCCAGAAGGGCCAGCAGTTCCGGGGCCTGCCGGTCAACGAGAAAGACCGGGGTGTCCGCTTTCGGGTATTTGCCGCGCGGCAGGCGCAAAGGAAAGGCCTCCCCCTTTGGCGCCCGCCCGGACAGGGACAGGGTGCAGTGCCAGGGTTCATCCTCATGGCCGATGCGGAGCAAATCTTTGGGCAGCAGAGGAATGCGGGGATGGAAATCATATCGCCCGGCCACGGCCGGGCCGACGGCCCCGACGAACAGACCGGAGCCGGTCTGGACGGATTTTCCCGCCTCGGGCGCGTCAGGGGACTCCGAAGTCTTGCGCAGAAAAAAGGAGCGTTCTCCCGGCCGGCCCAGGGCCGTCTCCAGAAGTTCCAGGGCATCGCGGGCGCAGTCCCTGTCCTTGGGGGCGTCGCGCAGAAGGCGGTAGGCGGTGGTGACGTAATAGACATAGTGCGGGCCCTTTTTCCGACCTTCGATCTTCCAGGCCCGCAGGCGGGGCAAAAAAAGGAGCTGGCGGACAAGCGCGTCCAGGGAAAGGTCCTGGGAGGAAAAAAATCGTCCTTCCCTGTCCTTTTGCCGGTATACCCGGCGGCAGGGCTGGACGCAGCGGCCGCGCAGCCCGCTCTTGCCCCCCAGGTAGCCGGACCACCAGCAGCGGCCGGACACGCAGCAGCACTGGGCGCCGTGGACGAAAATCTCCAGATCCAGCCCTTGGGGACAGAGGGCGTCCATGCGCCGCGTTTCCTCCAGGGAAAGCTCGCGCGGCAGTATAACCCGGTCGGCCCCCATGTCGCGGGCTGCCCGCAAGGCTTCGGGGTGGGTGACATTGGCCAGGGTGGAAAAATGCAGCTCTCCCGCGAAGCCCGCCTGACGGGCCAGATCGATGACTGCCAGATCCTGGAGAATCAGGGCGTCCGGAGCCGCGTCCAGAACCAGCCGCCGGATGAGGCGCAGGGCGTGATCCGGCTCGGAGGGCTTGATCAGGGTGTTCATGGCCACATAGATCCTGCGGCCTTCGGAGTGGGCCAGATCCGCAAGGCGGGCCACATCGGAGGTGGAGAAATTCTCCGCCTGCATCCGGGCGGAAAAATGCTTCAGACCCAGGTATACGGCGTCCGCCCCGGCGGCGAGGGCGGCCAGGGCCGATGGCATATCTCCGGCCGGAGCCAGGATATCCGGATGGCCCGGACGGGGTTCAGGCTTGTCTTCCGCCATATTTCATGCCATGATTCCAGAACGGCGTGAGGAAGTCCGAGGGGGTCCGGGGAGGTTCCCGGAACATCCCGTATCAGACCCGCATCAGACCGGGATGTGTTCCCTTACAGGAAAAGACCAACAGCGGCAAGCATTCCAGCCCGCGCGGCACGCATTCCAGCCCGAGCGGCACTCCTCCCCTCCCGGGGCGTTGCCCCGCAGGAAAGACCCGCGGAATATGCCGGAAAAAAATCCGCCGCGAAGGCGCAATACCTTTGCTCCCTCCGCGCCGGAGCAGGAGAAAACCGGAAGGCGCAAACTTCCCAGGCCCCACCTCCAGAGGACAGCATGACCCAACCCCTCCTCAGCCGGGAAACGGTTCTGGACCTTGTTCCCTTCGGCGCCGCCGATTCCCGCACGGTATTTTACGCACTGCGCCTTTCGCTGCCCAAATGGGGAGAGTGGCATGCCGGCCAGTTCGTCATGCTCCGGACCGCGAAGCCCCTCCCCGATGTCCTTTGGGGACGACCCTTTTCCCTCTGCCTTGTCACCAGGCGCGACCTTGTCCTCTTTTTTCAGGTGGCGGGCCGGGCCACCGCCGGCCTTGCCCGGCTTGCCGCCGGCGACCAGGTCGTCATCTGGGGGCCCCTCGGCAACGCCATGGCCATGGAAGCCCATGTCCCCACCCTGCTCCTGGCCGGAGGCATCGGCATCGTTCCCTTTGTGGGCTACGTCCACACCCATCCCACCCCCTGGGATCTGAGCATGGAATTCGGGTACCGCAAGCCCCTTTCCTGCTATCCCTTTGACAACATCAATGAAAAAATCCCCGTGGACCCGCATCAGGAAAAAGACCCCGCCGACCGCGACGCCTTTTTGGCCCTTCTGGACAGCCGCATCCGCGAATACTCCTCCTCCGGCCTTGTCCTGGCCTGCGGGCCAGCGCCCTTCCTGCGGGCCGTCCAGTCCTTCGCCCTCAAGCACAAAACCAGAACCCAGCTCTGCCTGGAAACCCGCATGGCTTGCGGCGTTGGCGCCTGCCTCGGCTGCATGGTCCGGGCCACCGTTCCCCAGGACCCCGCCCTGGCCCGATCCGTCCCGCAAAGGGCTCACTGCGCGGACCATTCCGCCCGCCTTGTCCAGACCTGCCTCTGCGGCCCCAACTTCTGGGCGAATTCCGTCCTTTTCTGACCGCCGAACCACAATGCCGTGAACACAACGCCATGAACAAACTCGCCGTCACCATCGCCGATCAGAACTTCTCCCTGCGCCTGAAAAACCCCGTCATCACGGCCTCGGGCACCTTCGGCTACGGCCTGGAGTTCGCTCCCTACGGCGACCTCCGGAAACTCGGCGCCCTGGTAGTCAAGGGCCTCTCCCTGGAACCGCGCGAGGGCAACCCCATGCCCCGCGTCGCCGAAACCCCCTCCGGCATGCTCAACGCCGTGGGGCTGCAAAACTGCGGGGTGGAAGACTTTCTCCGGCACAAACTCCCCCTCCTGCCCTCCGCCGATGTTCCCGTCATCGTCAATCTCTACGCCACCTCCGGAGACGATTTCGCCTCCCTCGCCGGCATTCTCGGCGCCGAACCTTCCATCGCCGCCCTGGAGGTGAACATTTCCTGCCCCAATGTCCGGGAAGGAGGCGCCGCCTTCGGGCAGGACCCCTTTTCCGCCGCCGCGGTCACCGAAACAGTCCGGAAAAACGCCGGCAAAAAACCCGTCATCGTCAAACTCTCCCCCAACGTCACCGACATCACCGAAATCGCCCGCGCCTGCGAAGCCGCCGGCGCGACAGCCATCTCCTGCATCAATACCCTGAGCGGCATGGCGGTGGACCTCGCCGGCCGGAAACCCCGCCTGGCCAACATCCTCGGCGGCCTCTCCGGGCCGGCCGTCAAACCCGTCGCCCTGCGCTGCGTCTGGGAGGTCAGCCGGACAGTCTCCATCCCCGTCATCGGCATCGGGGGCATCTCCTGCGCCGAAGACGTCCTTGAGTTCATCCTGGTCGGCGCAACCGCCGTCCAGATCGGCACCGCCAACCTCATGCAACCTGACAGCGCCTTCCAGATCATCCAGAACCTCCCGGCCGCCTGCGAAAAATACGGGGTGACGAACTGGGGCGATCTGCGGGGAAAGCTGGCGACGGAACCGGCGGCTTCCGCTTTCTGATGCTGCCTTGGAACTCCGGCCAAACCCCGCGGGGGGGGCATATCTTTTCAGCTTTTATCGCCAGTTGGTCTATTGATATCTGCGTTAAAAAGTAAACTTTAGGTAAACACTGATTTATTCCCTTTGAGGGGGCTTTGCCCCCTCAAACTCCCCCAGCAGGGGCATGATGCCCCTG
>JAISNZ010000162.1 GCA_031275955.1 Desulfovibrio sp.
GCGGTGGCGGCGGCCACGGCGGGGTTGGCGAGGTAGATCTCTGAGGCGGGGCTGCCCATGCGTCCTTTGAAATTGCGGTTGGTGGTGGCCAGGGCGCGTTCTCCCCCCGCCAGGATGCCGAGGTGTCCGCCGAGGCAGGGGCCGCAGGAGGGGGGGCCGAGGATGCAGCCGGCCTCCAGCAGGGTTTCCATGAGGCCCTCCCGGAGGGCCTGTTTCCAGACGCCGGGGGTGGCGGGCAGGATGATGCAACGCAGGCCTTTTTTCACCTTGCGTCCGGCAAGGACGGCGGCGGCGGCGCGAAGGTCGCTGATGCGGCCGTTGGTGCAGGAGCCGATGACGACCTGGTGGACGGGGATTCCCGCGACTTCCGAGACAGGGCGGACGTTTTCCGGCAGGTGGGGGCAGGCCACAAGGGGTTCGAGGGAAGAGGCGTCCAGGCTGAGGGTTCGGGCATAGGCCGCGCCGGGGTCGGCGGCCAGGGGGGCGGCGTCCGCGCGTCCCGCCTGGCGGCAGTAGGCAAGGGCGGCGTCATCCGCGGCGAAGAGGCCGGCCTTGCCCCCGGCTTCAATGGCCATGTTGGCCATGGTCAGGCGGCCTTCCACGTCCAGGGCGCTGACGGCGGGGCCGTCAAATTCCAGGGCCATGTAGCGGGCGCCGTCCACGCCGAGTTTGCCGATGGTCCAGAGGATGAGGTCCTTGCCGCCCACATGGGGGGGCAAAAGACCGTCGCAGGTGACGCGGATGGTTTCGGGGATTTTGAACCAGTTTTCGCCCAGGGCCATGGCCGCGGCCACGTCGGCGGAGCCCATGCCGGTGGCGAAGGCGCCGATGCCGCCGTAGGTGCAGGTATGGCTGTCCGCGCCGACCACCAGATCGCCGGGGCCCACGAGGCCGAGTTCCGGCAGCAGGGCGTGTTCCACGCCGGCGTCGCCGCCTTCAAAATAGCGGGGCAGGTTCTGTTCGGCGGCGAAGCGGCGGGAGACGAGGACCTGTTCGGCGGAGGCGATGTCCTTCTGGGGCACGAAGTGGTCCATGACCAGGACGATCCTGTCCCGGTCAAAGACCCTTTCGGCCCCCATGTCCCGGAAGGTCCTGATGGCCAGGGGGGCGGTGATGTCGTTGGCCAGGACAAGATCCACCCGGCAGACGAGAATCCTGCCGGGGGCGGCCTCTTCCTCGCTGACGGGCCGGGTGGAGTGCGCGGCCAGGATTTTCTGGGCGAGGGTCAGGGGCATCTCAGACCTCTTCCTGCATTTTCGCCAGGCGGTTGAGGGCGTTCAGGTAGGCGCGGGCGCTGGCGTTGATGATGTCCGGATGGGATCCCCGGCCGACGGCCACCTTGCCCTTTTCCGAGATGCGGACGGTGACTTCGCCCAGGGCGTCGGTCCCGCCGGTGATGGCGTTGACGGCGTACTGTTCCAGCCTGGGCGCGTGGCGGGTGGTCTCGGCAATGCCGCGGAAGACGGCGTCAATGGGGCCGACGCCGAACTGGGCGTGCTCGCGCCGGACGCCGTCGATCTCAATGACCAGCATGGCGCAGGGGGGAATGCCGGAATCGCCGCTCTGCACGGTCAGATGGAGGAGCCTGTATTTGTCCGGAAGGCGGTAGACCTCTTCCAGGACCAGGGCTTCCAGGTCTTCGTCGAAGATGTCTTTTTTCTTGTCCGCGAGATCCTTGACCGAGCCGAGGATGAGATCGATCTGGGCGTTGTCCAGGTGATAGCCCATGCCCTCCAGTTTCGCTTTGATGGCGTTCTTGCCGGAATGCTTGCCCACGACGATGCTGTTGCTGGACAGGCCGATGGATTCCGGGGTCATGATTTCGTAGGTGGCGGGGTCGGCCAGGACGCCGGCCTGGTGGATGCCGGCCTCGTGGGCGAAGGCGTTGGCGCCGACAACGGGTTTGTTGACGGGGATGGGCCGGCCGATGATGCGGGAGAGGGTTCGCACGGAGGGGAAGATCTGCTGGGTGCGGATGCTGTGCTCCAGGCGGTAGTAGTCCTTGCGCACGGTCAGGCTCATGATCAGCTCTTCCAGGGCGCAGTTGCCCGCCCGTTCGCCGATGCCGCCGATGGTCACCTCCGCCTGGCGGGCGCCGGCCCGGAAAGCGGCCAGGGTATTGGCCACGGCCAGACCGAGGTCGTTGTGGCAGTGGACGCTGATGACGATGTCTTCGGGGATGCGGGCCTTCAGATAGCCGATCCGGGCGGCGAATTCCTCGGGCTGGGCGTAGCCCACGGTATCGGGGATGTTCAGGGTTCTGGCCCCGGCGGCGACGGCCGCCCGGCAGACCTCCACCATGAAGTCCGGATTGGTCCGGGAGGCGTCCTCACAGGAAAATTCCACGTCCCCGGCGCAGGCGACGGCATGGCGCACGGCCTTGTCCGTGGCCTTGAGGACCTCTTCCGGGGAGAGCTTGAGCTTGACGTCCATGTGCAGGGGGGATGTGGCGATGAAGATGTGGATGCGGGAATGTTTGGCGTGGCGCAGGGCCTCCGCGGCCCTGTCAATGTCTTCGATGACCGTGCGGCAGAGACTGGCCACGGTGGAATGCCGGATTTCGCGGGCCACGGTGGAGACGCACTCAAAGTCCCCGGCGCTGGAGGCGGCGAAGCCGGCTTCAATGATGTCCACGCCCAGGAGTTCGAGCTGCTGGGCCAGGCGGATCTTTTCCGAAAGGCTCATGGTGGCGCCGGGGGACTGCTCGCCGTCGCGCAGGGTGGTGTCGAAGAGGAGGATCTTGTTTGCGGTCTCGGACATGAAGGGACTCCTTGGGGTGGGATGCGGAAAATGCGGTTTTGCTTTGAAATTCGAATAAGATCCGGAGCGGGACTGCCGCGGAGCGGATCTCCCGCCGCCGCGCGGCGGCAGCCGAAAAAGGCCGGAAGGAAAAACGGGATGAAAAGGCTCTATAGCAGGCCGCGGAGGGCGAGCGCCAGGCTGGCGGCGACAAAAAAACTGGAAACCAGAATGGCGAGGATATTCCGCGTCCGGGCCTTGGAGACGGTAAGGGGCTGTCTGTCGCGCATGGGGGTGCAACCTTTTTTTTCTCTATAAGCGCCTCGCGGGCAAAGGTCAAGCCGAAAAATCCCGCCCTTTCCCGCCGGTTTGAAGGGGAAAATGCCCTAGCGCGCTCCCTTGGGAAAGAGGATGACCCCGATGGTCTTGAGGAGGATCTTGGTTTCCAGGAGGGCGGAAAGGTTTTTGATGTAGTAGAGGTCATATTCCAGCTTGGCGCGGGCGTCTTCCAGGGATGCCCCGTAGGGGTAGCAGACCTGGGCCCAGCCGGTGATGCCTGGTTTGACGGTATGGCGCACGTCATAATAGGGAAGGGCCCCGGCCAGTTCCCGGGTGAACTCCCCGCGCTCGGGCCTCGGGCCGATGATGCTCATATCGCCCCGCAGGACGTTCAGGAGCTGCGGCAGCTCGTCCAGGCGGGTTTTGCGCAGGAAGCGGCCCGTGAGGGTGACGCGGGGATCGTTCCGGGCGGCCCACACGGCCCGGCCGCCTTCCGCGTCCAGGCGCATGGAGCGGATCTTGTAGATGGTGAATTCGCGGTTGTTGAGGCCGACGCGTCTTTGGCTGTAAATGGCGGGCCCTCTGGATTCGAGGCGCACCAGAAGGACGGCGAGGAGGAGGAGGGGCGCGGTGAGGAGGAGGAAGGCGAGGGAGAAGCAGATGTCGAAGGTCCGCTTGAGGCGGCGCAGGGAGGCCGTGGCGTTGAGGTTGAAGCCGTCTTCCAGGAGGAGCCAGGCGTCCTCGATTAGATCGATGGGCAGGCGGGCGGTGAGGCGTTCATAGAGGCCGCGCATGTCTTCCACCTTCAGGCCGTGCAGCTTGGCGGCGAAGAGGCGGGCGGCCAGATCCTGATCCAGGCTGCGGGATTCCAGGACAATGACCTTGGTGGCCTGATGCCGGGCAAGGACGGCGAAGATGTCGGCAAGATCGCCGAGACGGGGCCGGGCGGGGTTTGCCGCTTCCGCCCCCACATAGCCGATGACCTGATCCTGGGGGCTGTATTCCTTAAGGACGCCCAGGGCGCGGTCCATGGCCTGGGCGCCGAAGAGGACGATTTTTTCCTGGGCCGGGGCGGCGCGGGTGTGGAGGCGGGCATAGGCGGCCCGCCAGCTCAGGGAAAGGGTGAGGGTGACGGCCATCTGCAACAGGAAGGTCACGCGGGGAAAGCGCCAGTGCTCGAAGGCGTAAAAGGAGAAACCGGCGCCGATGATGCCGACGATCACGGCCAGGATCACCCGGATCAGGCTGTCCCGGAAGTCTTCGCGGCCGACCCGGTAGCAGTCGAACATGTAGAAGGCGATAAGGAAGAAGAAGACGGTAAGGGTGGAGGCCCCGGTGTAGTCGGCGAAGACCGCCAGATCCGGCGGAAGCATGAGCCAGGAGCTGAGGCTAAGGGCGGCGAGAATGCCGAGGAGGTCCAGAAAGAGGAAAAGGAGGCGGCTGTTGCGGGTCACGGAAGGTTCCTTTCCAGGTCCATGTGGCGCATGAGATCCAGGGCGACGGTTTCGGCGTTGAAGGCGGTCCGGACAAGATTTCTGCCGGCGGCGGCCATTTCCTGGAGCCGGGCCGGGTCCTGCAGAATGGTTTGCATGGCCTCGGCCAGGGCTTCCGGATTTCTGGGGGGGACGAGAAGGCCGTTGCGCCCGTCAAGAACTACTTCGCGGCAGCCGGGCACGTTTGCGGCGATGAGGGGGCGGCCCACGGCCATGGCCTCCAGAAGGGCCGTGGGCAGCCCTTCCCGCCAGGAGGGCAGGACCACCACGGAGGCTTCGGCCAGATGGGGGCGCACGTCGCGGGCGGAGCCGAGATATTCCAGGATGCCCTCCTGCTGCCAGGCCAGGACTTCAGCCAGGGGGACGGCGCCGGGGCCGCGCTCCTCCGGTCCCAGGAGGCGGAGGCGGGCGGCGGGGAGGCGCCTTTTGAGCAGGCGGGCGGCGGCGGCCAGTTCCCGCAGCCCTTTGGCCTCCAGGAGCCTGCCCACATAGAGGAAAACGGGGTCTCCGGCGGGCAGGGGCCGGGGGGCAAAGCGGGCGAGGTCCACGCCGGTGCCCCGGCAGAGGCGGACGGAAACGGAGGGCGGGGTGATGCCCAGGTCCGCGAACAGGGTCTGATCCTCCGGATTCTGGAAGAAAACGGTCCGGACGCGGGCAAGGGCCAGGCGGTAGAGGATCCGGGCTATCTGGCGCAGGAGGCGTTTGAGGGGGGTATCGGCCTCGAACATGTAGCCGAGTCCGGGGATCATGACGTGGCGGCGGGATTTCGCGGGGATGCCGGCCAGATGGGCGGCGAAGGCCCCGTAAATGACGGGCTTGATGGTGAAGGCGAAGAGGACGTCCGGGCGCGCGGCGCGCAGGACGGCGCGCAGGCCGAGGAGGGTTTGCAGGTCTCGCGCTGGATTCAGCCCCTTGCGATCCAGGGGGTAATGGATCAGGCGGGCGCCGAGGGCTGTGAGGGCCTCCTCCCAGGGGGCGTCGTCCGGCGCGGGATGAGGGAGGCAGCAAAGGGTTTCGTGTCCGGAGGCCTTAAGCAGGCGGATGAGGGGGGTCCAGAAATTGCCCATGGCCCGGGCCTGATTGCCCAGAATCGCGATCTTCATTCGCCGGACCAGAGGAAGGGGTTCTGGGCGATCTTCGCCTTGCCGCAGGCTCTTTTCGCCAGCTGGATGCGGGTCACCGGGGCCTGGCCCGGAAGGATGAGGGTCAGGCCGATGCGGGTGCTGACGGCCTCCCGGCTGACCCGCCGGACCCGGCGGTCCAGATCCCGGGCGATGTCCTCCAGGGAGGCGGAGTCCGCGCCGGGGACGAGGAGGACGAAGTCGTCTCCCTCATAGCGGCAGGCGAAGCGGGTTTCGCCGCGGAGCACGACGGTCAGGCAGTCGGCGATGCGGGCCAGCAGGGCGTCTCCGGTCAGATAGCCGTACTGTTCGTTGATGCGGCGAAAATTGTTGAGGTCGCAGTATAAAATTCCCAGGGAGGCGTTTTCGGCGCGGGCCCTTTCCGCTTCCTGCTCCAGGATCAGATGGAAGCGCGAAGGGCTGCACAGGCCGGTCAGGTTGTCGCGGTGGCCCGCCCGGGCTTTCCCGTCGGAGGCCGGGCCGGCGGCGCGGATGAGGAGGAGAAAATGTTTGCCGGCGCTGTCCCGGAGGGGGGAAAAGGTCAGGACGCAAGGCTGGGTCGGGCCGGAAAGGAAGGCGGCGCCAACGCGGACGGGTTCCGTCAGTCCGGCCAGGAAAGCCGGGTCCCACGTCTTCGCGCCGGAGGCGTCCGGCCTGGCGAGGGAGAAGATGTTCTTGCCGGCCAGGGAGGGGTTGGCGGAGAAATCCCGGAGGATGAGGCCGGAATCCCCCAGGAGGCAGACCCGCGCGTCCATGGCCGCCAGCAGGGCATCCTGCAGGGAGGGCGGGTCCGGGCGCCGGATTTTCTCCGGGGGTTCTGTCCGGTTTTTCAGGCTCATGCCCGCCATGTGGACAAAAAGGGGCAGGGTGTCCGAGGCCTCTCCTCTGG
>JAISNZ010000171.1 GCA_031275955.1 Desulfovibrio sp.
CATCTCATCTTCCTGCCCATTGCCACGCGGTCGGAAACCATCGGCGTCGTCGCTGTCCTGACGGACCAGAACCGGAGCCTGGGCCGGGATCAGAATCTGGCCCTGGAATCAGCCATGCGCCACCTGGCCCTTGTGCTCAAAAACATCTGTCATTTTCGGAAACTCCAGTTTCACGCGGACTACGATGTCCTCACCCAGGTACACAGCCGCCGTCATCTGGAACAGCGCCTTGAGCAGGAAGTGGATCGCCATCGCAGGTACAGGAATCCCCTTTCCCTCATTATGCTCGACATCGATCATTTCAAACAGATCAATGACACGCGGGGCCATTCCGTAGGCGACATCGTCCTGCGCGAAACCGCTTCCCTCATTACGCAGACCATCCGCACTTCCGACTATTGCGCCCGCTACGGCGGAGAAGAATTTCTCCTCCTTCTGCCCCATACGGACAAGCGCAAAGCCTATAATCTGGCCGAACGCCTGCGCGTCAAGCTGGCCGCCCATACCTTTATCGTGGACGGCATTCCCCTGCACATTACCGTCAGCATGGGCGTTTCCACCCTGAAAAACACCCGGCCCAAGACCGGCGAGGCTCTTCTGAATGAGGCGGATGCCGCCCTGTATGAAGCGAAAACGCGGGGCCGGAACCAGACCCGCGAGTATCAAAGCGTCCAGGTATCCGTTGCGGCGGGATAGGCCGATGGTTTATTCCGGGCCGGTCAGGCAGAAAGTTTTTGCCCTTCTGTTTTCGCCCTCCAGTCCGCGAGGGCTTTTTCCTGCTCTTCAAAGGAGGCGAAGCCGGCCTGATGCAGGGCGTCGGCGACAAGGGCCGGCCAGTTCCAGTTGCTGTAAATGACGGGTTTATGAAAATTGCGGCGGAAAAGGTCCAGTTCCTGGCGGTAATAACGCTCTTTGGAAGTATCCAGGCTTTCCCGCAGGTGTTCATGAAGACGGTTCAATTCTCCCTCGTACCATTCCAAGAGGTCCTCGGCCCTGTTGTATTTTTTCAGGATATGGCCGTAACCGTGCTCTTCCAGAATCCGGTGCAAAAGGGCCAGATGCTGTTTTAGCAGCCATTCCCCCAATTCCGGGGTGGGGATGTTCTCGCCTTCCACCTCGGCCATATCCATTTTGGTCTGGTAGAAGGTATCCGGCACGACAGAGGCTGAGGCTATGCCGGCAATGGCGACCAGACCGCGCAGGATGGTGCTGTTGGAGACGCCCTGCCCGCAGAAACCGACTTTTTTGCCGTACTTTTGGCCTGTGAAGATGGTCACCAGGATGGCCCAGATAACAGCCGGATCTTCTTCATCATAGATATGGGCCAGTTTGGCGTTGTCCCGGTCAGTGGCCAGCACCATCTGCGTCATATCGTTGGATCCGATGGAGAAGCCGTCAAATTCCTCCAGATATTGTTTGGCCAGAATGGCATTGCTGGGAATCTCCGCCATGAGGATGATCTTCAGGCCATCCTGTCCGCTCTTGAGTTTGTGGACCTGCTCCAGATAGCGGCGCATACTGCGGGCTTCTTCCAGAGTCCGGACAAAGGGAAGCATGATCTGCAGATTGATTCCGCCGTATACGCCGCGGGCCAGCTTGAAGGCTTCCAGTTCCCAATCGTGCAGGTTGCGGGAAACGCCGCGCCAGCCGAGCATGGGATTGGACTCTGTTTGCTCAAAAAGAAGACCTCCCAGAAGATTGCGGTATTCGTTGGATTTGAAGTCCGTGGTCCGGTAAATGATATCCCTGCCGTAAAAGGCCATGGCAAAGAGGGCCAGACCCTGGGCCAGGGTTTGCACATAGTGCTCACGGCCGGAACGATATCCGCGGGATTGAATGATTTCCCCGATCCGGGAGGGGATGCTGCCCAGGGCCTCCCGCTGGGAAACAATGCCCGTCCGGTGGGCGACGTCTTCACGCAGCTCGCGGATATCGTCCAGGGTGGCCTGAACGAAGGGAATGGCGGCGGCCCGCGCGGCCATGTGCTTCACCTGGCTGCCAATTTCCCCACGGCGGCGCACCACCTCCGGATCATTGCCCGTCAGCAGGGAAAGCTCATCTTCAAAACCCATGATTTGACGGACATGCGCCTCCAGGTCCAGCGTGGTTTTTATCTGATCCAGACGGCGGGAGGCAATATCCATATATTCATCCAGCTTGCGCTCCAATTCGCGGGACTTGCGGCGAATGGCCAGCACTTCCTCCTCCGATCCCTGTCCTTCGCGTTCGTTCAGGGCGTCAAGTTCCTCGGCCAGCCCTGTAATGTGGCCGACATATTCGCGCAGGCGGACATTCAGGAAGACAAGGCCGGCATTGAGTTGCGCCCGGACGGTCTTGGTCAGATTCTCGTCCTGGATCCGCAGGTGCCGTTGGATGATTCCCTCCAGTTCGCCGCTGTCGTAAGCCTCCAAGGCCTGCGGATGGACGCCGATATTGCCGAGCATGAACTCCGCCCGCAAAAGGCCCACTTCAAAGCCGTCGACGGTGCGCAGGCGGGAAAGAAACAGGGCCTGGTTCACATCGGCCAGAATGAGGCCGACGTTGGTTTTTGTAGGGGGCAGAAGGGCGAGGTCCATTTCCCCTCCCACATCGCGCAGCGGCAGAAGCCCCCGGTAAACCCTGCCGGCGGTTCCGTCCACGGTTATCTCCGTGCCGTCCAGGGCGCGCAGGGCCTCCACCCGCTGAATGCCGATGACGGCGGGAATGCCCAGTTCCCGTGAGGTAATGGCGGCATGGGAGGTATCTCCGCCCACATCCGCCAGAATGGCGGAGGCCACCCGCATGCCCGGCACCATATCCGGATCGGTGCGTTCAGCCGCAAGCACGTCCCCCTTGGAGATCTTGTTCAGCTCCAAAGCGGAGCGCAGGAATTTGACCGTTCCCTGCCCTGCCCCGCGGGAGGCGCCGTTGCCTTCCAACAGGACTTCCGCCACGGAGGCCGCGGCCGGCTCCACTTCTTTGCGCCGCATGTAAATAATGTGGGGATGGCGCTCAAACTCCTCGTTCCAGCGGGTTTCCGGCCGCGCCTGGACGAACCAGAGGATATCGGCGGCATCAATGCAAAATTCCGAGTCCATGATAATGCCGCCATATGCCGCGCTGATGGCTCGCACGCCTCTGGCCACGGCTTCGGCGTGGACGATGGACAAGGCCCAGCGGGTCGCCTCATGCTCCGGCACGGAGACCTTTCGCGTCCCTCCTCCTTCGTCGTAAACAATTTTCAGATCCTTGCGGCCCATCTGGCGGATGACCACTTCGTGACCGTCATCGCGGGTAAAAACATAGTATTTGTCCGGAGTGACCATGCCGCCCACCACAGCCTCGCCAAGACCGTAGGAAGCGTCGATGGACACAAGATCCTTGCGCGCAGTGCCCCGGCATCCAGTAGCGGTATCGGCGGCAAAGGCCGTGCCGGAGATGACCGGATTAATCATGCGCATAATGCATACGGACAGGGAGGTATTTTCAATGGCCCATTCCTTTTTTGCCTGCTGGGCAATACTGTCGTCCCCCGACTCCTCCGCCTGGGTGATGGCGTCCAGAATCGCCTCCCGGCGGTAAGTCATGGAACGCAGGTTATAGGCCGAGGCGCAGTCCCAGTGGTAAGCGGTAACCACCTGTTCCGGGCCGAACATGTTCAGATAGGTATCCTGAAGACCGGCAAAGGCTTTTTTCCTGGAATCTTCTCCCGCGGCCGAGGAACGCACGGCCACAGGCACATCTTCTTCCTGGGCGTCACGGCAAATGGCAAGATAGGCTTCCTTGACGGCGCCGGCCACGTCTTCGGGAATGGTCACGGAAAGGATGGCTGCCTGGACCAGAACGGATCGTTTGCGCAGTTGATCAATGCCTTCAGGCGATGTGGCAAAACCTTCCACCACCGTATTGATAAAGGTCCGCAACTTGATCAGCCCCTGTTTTGTCTTGGCGGAGACCTGTTCCCCGCGTATCGTTTTGCCCAGGTTGCGGACAAACTTTTGCAGGAATTCCGGATCCCCGCTGATTTCCGGGTCTTCCCAATCGATGCGCTTGTACTCCCTGTCCACCACAGCCCGGGTAAGGGTGGCGTTCAGCTTCGTTTCATCCAGAAGACGATGAAAGCCGAGGGAGGAAACCGCCCGGAACTGGGGCGCCTTGACGCCGGGGATCTGACTGATAATGGCGGTATTGTAATTTTTCCCGCCCACCAGAAGTTCCGCGTCTTCGCCTATGGCAACAATATCCGCTCCTGTGAGAATAAGTTGGCTGGACAGGGCCGAGGCTGCGGCCGGGACTTTTTTCTCCTGAGCCGGGGCTTTTTCTTGAGACGGTTTTGGCATCGACGCTTCTCCTTCACGAAGGCGGGAAAGATCCGTTCCGAAAGCAACCAGATGATTTCAGCTTAAAGGGTATCGCACTGACCGTCAACGGCTGTTTCCTCGTCGTTTTTCAGGATTGTCCTGCAAGGAATCCAGTTCCTCACTCCCCAGTGCGGGTAAACATAAAATAAGTTGTCGTTTTGAATATCAATAATTTTTCTGTCCGCAAAATGGACAATATTGATAGCTGTCTGATGGTAATTGTTTAGCACATTGGGGATTGTTACAACGTAATGGTATGGGTCCAAGCTCGACAATAAGTTCACCTTCACGGACAGGAACCATTTGTTTGCTTGCTCGATAATCTGCAGTCTTCATAACAGACTTGACTATCCCATCAATTGGAGCAATAATTGCCTTTTCCTGCTTCATTATTGAGATATTAAACAATTCTTCTCCCTTTTTGACGATATCACCTGGATTGACATACATAACCCATAAGTCTCCATTACTTGGTGCTCCTATCTGATAAATGTTTTCCGGGTTGGCCATACGGATATCCGGGGTGTGGCCTCCCTTGGGTTTGCTCACCTGCACCTCGGTGCTCATGATTTCCGAATCCAGAACATAGCGCACCACGGAGACGCCGTTGGGATCCGGCATCTGGATCCGGAGAATGGTCATGTGATGCGGTTTGCCCCTGCTGTCAATAAAGTTAATTTCCTCGCCCGCTTCCATGCCTTCAAACCAGATGGGCAGGGGAAGGTTGTTGGGATCTCCAAAATTTTGTTTGAATTCAATCGTTTTGATGGCATCAGCCGGGTGGTTGAGGTACATGAGAAGTTCTTCAGCCGAGGGTTCCCGATGAAGATGCGCCCGTAAGGCGGCGCGTTCCGCGTCAAAATCGGCGTCTTGCAGGGAAAGCAGGGGCGATTGCTCCGTGCGCCGGGCAACGGCTTTTTTCCAATCCTGGCCGAAGGCGCTCTGGTACACCCAGTCTGGAGGAAATCCCAACGGAAGTTTGCCGAATTCGCCGAGGAGCAGGCCGCGAAAGGCGTCATTGCAATCCTGGTAAATGGCAAGACGGGCTTCCTGCATTTCCGGCGAGAGGTCCTCTCCCGCGTTCCGGGTCACATTGTCCAGAATTTCCAGAAGGTACTGGACTTCACTCTCCCCGCCGCGCTTATAGGCGCCGGTAACGGCAAGAAAGGCGAGATTCCAGGTAATTTGGGAGCCAGGCGTCACGTCATGGTAATGGACGATCTGCCGGGTGCCGCTCAGAAAACGCAGCATGTAAGGCAGAAGATGGATATAGCCCTGTTGCAGGGCGCCTTCCTGAGAGGAGGAAGTGGCGCCCCCGGGCATTCCGTGGCTGGTCACGTCATAATCAATCCCCTGGAAGAAGGGCGCCGTATATCTGTCATAGTAGGGCATGATCTGTTTCAGGACAAAATTGCAGGCGCGGATCATCTGTTTGTCCAGACGATTGGCGTGGCCTGTTTCTTCTTCAAGGTAGGCGGCGGTGGAGAGGACTTCCCCCTGCCCATACCAGCGCATGGCCGCGCCCATGGATGTGTCCAGAATGCGAACGCCGGCCTTTACCGCCTCGGCGACAGCCGGCACAAAGAGACCATCCGTATAGTGACGATGGTAATGCAGGATCAGTTGCGGCCATTTTTTCCGCAAAGCGGAAACCAGTTCGCGCATGAAGGAGGGAGGGCAGTTCCCGGCCATGTCCTTGAGACCCAGAATAAAAAGACCGCTTGCCGCGCGCGGGCCGATTCCCAGGATTTCAGCGACCTGCCGGATGATCAGCGCCGTTACGTCCAGGTAGTGATCCACGGAAAAACCGCGGCCAAAGGTCAGGGAAAGGGCCGGTTCAAAGATCACCCCCCGCGCGTGCAGGGCGACCTCGGCAAAGGGCCGCATGTTGTCCACATGGTTGAGAAAGTCAAAGCTGCGGATGACGTGGAATTCCTCGCAGATCTTTTCCGCCGTGGCCCGCATGAGATTTTTGGGCTGGGGCTTGTAGCCGAGGACGTTGGTGGACCGGATGAGGATCTGCTTCATGGTCTTGGGGGCCACGCGGTTAAATTCCCTGGCCTCCCAGAAGGGCGAGGTCATATTGGCCATCATGTTGACGTGAAAATGCGCCCCTCCCCCGCTTTCCAGGGAAAAAAAGTTGCAGTTGTCCAGATACGGGGCGATCAGCAGATCCTCGGCCAGACGGAAACGATTTCCGCTGTTGGATTGGGTATTGTCCCGACAGGTGGTGTCGCAGAAATGCACGATGTCGGAATCGCGGATACAGGCAAGGAGAGCCTTTGTGTCCAGGCGCGGATACAAAGAGGGCGCGCGCCGGACCTTCGCCGGGATGTCGGGCAGAACCAGGGGAAATTTGGGGAGACGCGGAGTCGTCCGGGTTCTGTATTCTCCCAGCATAATGAAGGAATTGTATCCCCGGGCGGAAATTTCCGCGACCAATCTGGCGTTGCGCTCCGCCTCCGGCGCCAGATCGGAATAATCCATAAGCTCCGGATGGGCGGCCACAAAACGGGTCTCACAGCCGCCATCGCGAAAACCCGGGTGGGCGATAATCTGCCGGAAGAAGGGAATGGTGGTCTTGACGCCGCCCACAATGTATTCGCCCAAGGCCCGTTCCATGATTCCCAGCACCTTGGGCCAGTCCTGGGCGTATGTGATCAGCAGGGACCCGGCGGAGTCGTAATTTGAGGGAAATTCATAACCGGCGCTCATGTTGGAATCAATACGCACGCCGGGACCGCCAGGAGAGACGTAACGGACAATAAGGCCGGCATTGGGGGCAAAATCCTTTTGCGGATCTTCGCAGTTAATGCGCACCTGCATGGCATTATGCAGGGGACGGGTATTTTTGTCGCTAAAGCGGAGTTTGCTGCCGAAGGCCACCGCAATTTGTTCTTCCACCAGATCGATGCCGTACCTGCATTCGGTAATGCCGTGTTCCACCTGCAAGCGGTTATTGACTTCAATAAGCTAGGGAACTCCATCCGGAGTGACAAGAAATTCCACTGTACACAGAGAATGATAGCGAACGGCCTTCACCAAAGTACGGGCATACTCCTTGAGTGTGTCGCGCAGGTCCTGGGTGAGCATGCGCCAGGGCGAAGGCGTGATCTCGATAAGTTTTTGGTTATTGCGCTGCACACTGCAATCGCGTTCGTCAAAAGCGAAAACATTTCCATAGGTATCTGCAATGACCTGGATTTCTATATGCCGCACATGGGTCAGGAATTTTTCCACATAGAGACGGGGATTGCCGAAGGATGCCTGGGCCATGGTGGAGGCTTTGAAAAAGGCGTCCTCCAACCCCACGTCATCATGGACTTCAAAAATACCGCGGCCGCCGCCCCCGCCCTCGGCCTTGAGCATAATGGGGAACCCGATGGCGTGCGCTGTTTCCCGCGCCTGAGGCACGTCCACGGCTCCATCGGAACCGGGAACCACCGGGATGCCCAGTTTTTGCGCCAGGGCGCGCACCTGAACCTTATTCCCCAGGAGTTTCATGGGAATTTCCTCTGCTCCGATAAAGACCATGCCCGCTTCAATGCAAAGACGCGGGAAGGATTCATCTTCCGAGGCGAATCCCCAGCCGGGATGGATGGCCGCGATGCCGCGCTGTCTGGCAAGGCGGACAATACGCTCCACGTCCAGATAGGCGCGCGCGTCCGAGCCCAGAAGGAGGAGTTCCTGGGCGGAGGAGGCGGCCGGGGCGGTCTTGTCAATATCCGTGGCCGTCATGACGGGAATGGCGTCAAAGCGTTCCCGCACGGAGCGGCAGATCCGCCTGGCCGGGATACCCCGGTTGGCCACCAAAATGGCCTTGCCCTTAAGTTCCCTTACAACACTGTCAAATGTTCTGGTCCTCATGCTCTCTCCATCCTCGCCTTTTCCTTCCGGGCCTTTCCGGAGGGGAAAACCGGGAACTCGCGATTCATGTTCTCATCATTATGGCATTTTACGCTTGAAACAGTTCGCTTGCGGCCTGGCCTGCTCCTGTTTCGCGGCAAGGATTTGCAGGCAAATCCTTGCAGAGCAAATTACACATTTTCAATGGTAATTTGTCCTGGACTTTCGGATCAAAACGGCATCTCCGCAGTTTTGATCCGGCGGTTGCTGCGGGGCCCCCTTGCCCCCCCAACCCCCCCCCAGCCCTTGGACGGCGCCCCGGCCCCCAGGCCCGGGTTACCCTTACCCAGACA